>JAAVYV010000047.1 GCA_022791325.1 Clostridia bacterium | reverse complement strand
TGTCAAATGGGACGGGGGATATTGACACATCTTTAAAAGATAAAGTGTGTCAATATCCCCCGTCCCATTTGACACATTTGACACACTTTTTTTTACAGCCCATTTTATATATTTTATTTAAATAATTCCATTATATCTTCTTTAGAAAGTTTATTTATAAAAGTTTCATTTGTTGATAACATATTGTCTATTAGTTTCGCTTTCTTTTGTTGTAACTCGTATATTTTTTCTTCTATTGAATTTTTTGTTATTAGTTTGTATACTTGTACATTTTTCTTTTGGCCTATTCTGTATGTTCTGTCTGTTGCTTGATTTTCGGCTGATATATTCCACCATGGGTCATAGTGAATTACCATGTCTGCTCCTATTAGGTTTAGCCCTGTTCCTCCTGCTTTTAATGATATTAGGAATACTTTTATTTCGTCGTTTTCATTAAACTCATCTACTAGTTTTATTCGCTCTCCTACTTTTGTTGCTCCTGTTAATTTAAAATATTTTATATTTTGCTCTTTTAGATTTTTTTCTATTATATCAAACATTCCTGTGTATCCTGAAAATAATAGTATTTTATGCCCCGCTTCTATCGCATCTTTTATAAGCTCTGTACATTGGTTTAATTTACTGCTTTCTCCCTTGTAGTTTTCTATAAACAAACTAGGGTGACAACATATTTGCCTTAGCCTCATTAAAAGTGCTAATATTTTTATCTGGCTTTTTTCAAAACCATTTGCATTTATTTCATTCATTGCTTCTTGTTTTGCATTTTGCAAATATGACATATATATTTTTTGTTGTTCCTCATGCATTTCGTTATTTAGTACTGTTATTGTTTTGTCTGGAAGTTCTGTTAGTACTTCACTTTTTATTCTTCTTAATACAAAAGGTTCTATTAGCATTTTTAGTTTTTTCATTTGCTCATTATCTTCATCTCTTACTATTGGCATTTCATAGTTTTCTTTAAATTTTTTATAGCTAAATAGATATCCTGGCATTATATAATCAAATATTGACCATAGCTCTGAAAGTGAGTTTTCTATTGGAGTTCCCGTTAGCGCATACCTCGTTTCGGCATTTATCTTTTTTATTGCTTTTGCATTTTGTGTGTTATTGTTTTTTATATATTGTGCTTCATCTGCTATTATATATTTGAATTCATAATTTAATTCTTCATATAGTTCTATATCTCTTTTTAATAAATCATATGATGTGATAACTATATTATATTTTGGTATACTCCTAATTTGCTCTTTTCTTTCATTTAAAGTTCCTCTTACTACTAATGCTTGCATGCTTTTTGCAAATTTATTTACTTCATTTTCCCAGTTTAGTGTAAGTGAACTTGGGCATACTACTATACTTGGCTTTGTACCCTTTTCCTCTTGTACATATGAAAGTATTACTGATATTAGCTGAAGTGTTTTTCCAAGTCCCATATCGTCTGCTAAAATTCCTCCAAATTTGTATTCATCTAATACTTTTAGCCATTCATACCCTACTTTTTGGTATGCTCTTAAGTCTGCATTTAAGTTTTTTGGAAGCTCTATATTTCCACTTATCTCTCTTTCTTCTATTTTATTTACTAAATTTTTATATTCATCATTTTTTATTATAGATGTGTTTTTTACATTTTGAAGTAGCCTGTCTAAATACATACTTCTATATACTGGAAGGCGTAGCTCACCTTTTTCTATTTGGCTGTAGTCTATATCTATACTTTCTGTTATTCCATCTATAAAATCAATTGTTTCATTTTCTTCTAATTTTATAAAGCTTCCATCTTTTAGCCTATGATATTTTTTCTTTAATTTGTATTTTGCCATAATATCTTTCAGTTCTTTTATATCAAAGTCTAAGTTTTCAAAGTCTACTTTTAATAAATTGTTTTCTATTCTTACTCCTAATGTTCCTACTTTGGGCTGTCTTATTTCTTTTTGTTTGAAGTTTTCGGTAGCTAATACTTCAAACTTTTGCATATATTCTTCTACCTCTGTTTCTAAAAAATTATATATCGCTTCTTCATTTACAAGTATTAGTCTTGCATTTTGTACATCTAGCATAAAACCATCTTTTCTAAATAGCTCTAGTACATCGTTTTCTTTTGCTATATCTCTTGCTACTTGTATTTCTGGCTCTAATAATGGATTAAATTCTTCTTCACCATATACAAATTTTATATCTGCCGTTATATAATTTCTATTATCATAGTCTAAGTATACTTTTACGTATAACTCTTGTGGAATATATTTTTCTATTTCTTCTTCATTTAACTTTTCTATGTCCATACTTTTCTTTACTTTTGGAAATACTAGTGAGAAAAGCTCTGGTAAGTCTTGCTTTGGAAATGTTATTTCTGTTTGAAAATTTGCTCTAAATATTTGTAATAATTTTAGTTCATTTTCTTTAAATTCTTTTGTACATTTATATAGTATAGAGCCCATTAAGAGATAAGAAAAGTCTCTTCCTTTAATTATTTCATATTCATATATATCTATATTAGGGTACATTTTATATTCATTTTTCTCTATTTCTTCTATATAGAATTTTACTTCTGGATTTCCATCACTTATAAATAGATTTGTACCCATTCCATCCTTTTCCCATATTATGCTTTTTCCTTTAAATACTTCGTATAACTCATCTATTCCAGAATTTGATATTGTTATATACCTATCATTTAATGTGCTTCCATAATATGAATAGTTATTCCTTACTTCATTTGCATATTTTATTATTTCTGCATATTTTAAAACATATTCTAATATTGGAAGTGAGCTCTGTTCAAATGCTTCTTTTGTATGCTCAAATGCAAGCTTTGTTCCATAGCTGTAATATTCTTCGTTTATCATTCTATCATAAAACTCTGGAAGACTTTTTAATACATACATACTTTTGTTACCTATTTTTAGTTCCATTTTTAGGCTTTTATTATATGAATTATATATTAATTTAGGTTCTAATTTTATAGTGTGTGGAATTATTTGATTGCTTGTATTTTTTCTTTCATCATAGTTTGCATTATGAAATTCGTTTATTAATTGTTTGAATGCTCTGTATTTTTCGTTATGCCTATTTTGGTCAAAAGTTTTATATATTGATATATCTGTATCTTTAGAATTTTTATCTGGTGCAAAAATTCTAATATAATTACTGTTTTGGTTAAATTCTATCATGCTAGCTAATATATGTTTGCATGTAGCATAGTGTTCATAGTAATCTGGACATGTACAGTTTACATCTTCTATTTCTCCATCTTCTACTTTTACATATGTATCGTAATTATCGCCATTACCTTTTACTTTAGAACGTATTTCAAAATTTTCTGAATCATCATAAATTACTTTTGTTATATTTACTTTTTTTTCATTTACATATTGTTTTGCTTTTGATGTTCTATTTTCTCCTGCATCTTCATACAATTCTTCCATTATTCTATAATTTACAACCATCATATTCTCCTATTTTAAATTTTTTCTAGTGATTTATTATATAATATTTTTTGTTAATTTACAAGGCATTTAATAGAAAAACTCGGGGGATTTTACTACATAATGGTTTCTATGAAAAAATCTTCATAGACTTTGCTACAAAGCATCTGTAGGAGCGATTTTTTCTTAGCTGTTCGAACGAAGTGAGTTACAGATAACTTATGCGTAGCAAAGCGAAGAAGAGTTACAGATAAGTTATGCGTTAGTAAATCACCCACAGACCACAGAGCCAATACTTCTGTGGTTCGTCAAAAAAATATTAGAAATAAATTATTAATTTTAGCATAGCTTTGAAACTACGTGCGTTCAAGATTGTTCCTATAGTTTATATAGCAATTTCTTCGAAGATTTCTATATAAAACTTATTAACCAATAACCATAATTACATAAAATTTGAATAAAACTATTGCTTTTTTTTACATAATATGATAAATTACTCTCCGAAAGGAGTTTATAAAAAGGAATTATAAATTAATATTCCTTAAAAAGTAACTATTAATTTTAAGGTTAATAATACTTATTAGCCTACTTCTATTAAATAATTTTAAAGGAGGATATTTTTATGGCATTATACACTGTACCTTATAATGATTATTACGAGCAAATTAAATATGATACTTATCCATTAGAAGAGTTTGTAAAATATGAAGTAAAAATTAACCCTTTTGATTTTCCAAAATTTGATGATCCTTTTTCTCGGACTCCTAATTCTAAAAATGAAGAGGATTTACTAAATTGCTTTTTGGATGCCAAACGAAATGATAGGTTACATACTTTTACATGTATGTGCATAGACCCATCTTTTTCAATAAACGATAATGATGTAGTACCTATTCCACCACCATGTTTAGCACCGCCATCTTATAGACGAAAATATCCTTATGGATCTTTAGAACCACTTTCGTCCATAAAACAATTAATTTTTGTGAAAGATACCATTCCAGGTATAAACGTTTCTCCAAATAACTGGCTATTATTATTTAAACGTTTTAATCCTATGCGTAATAGTAGGTTAATGACTCGAACTGAATATGTATGTAGATGTATATATATTATAATTAAGCTTGTAGAATTTGGATTTTCTACAAATTCTGCATTTGATATGGTATGTAATAATTCAAGTACAATTGGAAATTATTCACCTTTTTATGATAATCTCTGCAAACTTACTGGTAGCAATAAGATTGTTGATTTTTATGATTTAGCTAATACTTCAAAAATACTTGCACCTGATCCATGGGAGTCTAATCCATATTCACTTAACTCAGTACAGAGTGAGCTACATTACTCTTTTTTTCTCCCCTTTTGTTATATAGCTAGTGGCAATATTTTGAAAGCTCCTGATCTTAACACTATTTCATTCATGCATAGGTGTGCTTATGATTCTTTCCAGAAAATTACTTATTCTGTTGGGTTGTTAGCAATGGATTAAATTTATAGTTACTTTTTCACACAATAGTTATATAATTATTATAACTGTTTCGCAAAAACAAAACCACGAGGCCTTTTAGTTTCTCGTGGTTTTGTTTATCATCTAATCTTCTTATTTTAAGTTTTAAATTATATGTCGTTTTTTGTCTTACTATTTTTCTTGCTTTTGTTAAGTTTACATATTATGATATATTTACCTCTTACTATAAGAGATATTACTTTTTGAATGTAGGTGATATCTTTGAATTTCTGTCTAACTTTTTTATAAATATATATTACTATATTTACCAAAAAATGTGAATGATTTTTTAATAAAATTTTATTTTGTTTTTTTGGTAGTTTTTCTTTTTGTAACTTTCTTTTTAGTTGATACTTTTTTCTTTTCCTCTACTTCTACCGCTTCTTTTGGCTCCCATTTTTCTCCCACTTGTGGCTTATTCCATGAAATATAGTTACAGCTTGCTGGGTTATTTTCACATATGTAGTAGTTTCTTTTTCTTTTTGTTTTTCGTACTTGTACTACTCCCCCACATACTGGGCATGGTACATCTATTGTTTCTATTATTGGTTTTGCGTTTTTGCATTCTGGGTATCCTGGACATGCTAAGAATTTTCCGTATCTTCCATATTTATATACCATCATTCTTCCACATTTTTCACACTCAACATCACTTACTTCGTCTTCTAGTTTTACGTGTTCTAGTTCTTTTTCTACTTTTTCTAATGTTATTTTAAATGGTCCATAAAAGTCGCTAATTATTTGCTTCCATTTAATATTGCCTTCTGCAACATTGTCAAATTCTTCCTCTATTTTTGCTGTAAATTCTACGTTTACTATTTCTCCAAAGTTTTCTATTAATAGCTTGTTTACTACTCTTCCTAGTTCTGTTGGTTTTAACTGTTTTTGCTCTTTTTCTATATATCTTCTTTCTAGTATTGTTGTTATCGTTGGTGAATAGGTACTTGGTCTTCCTATTTTCTTTTCTTCTAAAGCTTTTACTAAGCTTGCTTCTGTATACCTTGGTGGTGGCTCTGTGAAGCTTTGCTTTGGTTCTATTTTCTTTTCTTTTAAAGTTTCGCCTACTTCAAGTTCTGGTATTGATATATCTTTTTCATCTTTTTTGTTGTCTTCAGATTCTACATATAATGTCATGAAACCTTTGAATTTTAGTGTTTGCCCGTTTGCTTTAAAGTCATAGTTATTTACTTTTATATTTACTGCCACTGTATCATATACTGCTGCTGACATCTGGCTTGCTATAAATCTGTTATATATTAATTTGTATAATTTATATTGATCAGCTGTTAGTGAATCTTTTATTTTTTCTGGTTCTAGCTCTACATATGTAGGTCTAATACCTTCGTGGGCATCTTGTGCATCTTTATTGGTTTTATAGTATCTATTTTCATAGTAGTTTTCACCATATTGACCTACTATATGTTTTCTTGCTGAATTTCTTGCTTCTTCTGAAATTCTTGTAGAGTCTGTTCTCATATATGTAATTAGACCTACTTCTCCTTTTTCTGGTACTTTTACACCTTCATATAGACCTTGTGCTACACTCATTGTTTTCTTTAGTGTAAAACCTAATTTCCTTGATGCTTCTTGCTGCATTGTACTTGTTGTAAATGGTGGTGCTGGTGTTCTTTTTCTTTCACTTTTCTTTATATCATTTACTATGTATTTTCCATTTTTTATATCTGATAATATTTTATTTACTTCTTCTTGTGAGTGTATTTCTTGTTTCTTTCCATCTTTTCCATAAAAGTGTGCTTCAAATGTTTTTTTTGTCTTTTCTTCTAATAATGTAGCATATATATTCCAATATTCTTCTGGTATGAATTTTTCTATTTCTTCTTCTCTATCTACTATTAGTTTTACTGCTACTGATTGTACCCTTCCTGCTGATAAGCCTCTTTTTACTTTTTTCCATAGTAGTGGACTTATTTTATATCCTACTATTCTGTCTAAAACTCTACGTGCTTGTTGTGCATCTGTTAAGTTCATATCTATTTTACGTGGTTTTTTTATGCTTTCTTGTACTGTTTCTTTTGTTATTTCGTTAAATGTTACCCTACATATACTGTCTTCTGGTATATTTAGTATATGTGCTAGGTGCCATGCTATTGCTTCTCCTTCACGGTCAGGGTCAGTTGCAAGGTATACTTTTTTTGCTTTACTAGCATCTTTTTTTAAAGATTTTATTAAATCCCCTTTCCCTCTAATATTTATATATTCTGGTTCAAAATTATTTTCTAAATCTACACCTAGCTTTGATTTTGGCAAATCACGTATATGTCCCATTGAGGCAACTACTTTTGTACTTCCACCTAAGAACTTCTTTATTGTATTGGCTTTAGCTGGTGATTCCACTATAATTAATTTATCTGCCATTTACATTTTCTCCTTTATAATCGTATTTAACCATTTCATTTTAAAGTATTTTACTTATTTTTGCAATAGTTTTGGGAATTTTTGTATTATTAGTTTAAATTTATTGTTACTATTTACTGACTAAAAGATATTTTACAATGTAGGGGCAATTAGCAATTGCCTGCAGGCACCGGAGAATAAACTTCTATATGGCTCTTCTTAAGAAGTTAACTAGACTAAATTAGTAATATAGTAAAAACGTTAGAGTACTGGCGATTTATAATCGCCCCTACATATATATTTAATATTAGCCATAAATAGTATCAATTTATTATTAGATTTTTACTTTTTATTTGTAATAATTTAGTGGGTCTACATATTCTTCATCTATACGTATTCCTAAATGTAAATGTGCTCCTGTTGTAGCTCCATTAGTTGGTTTTCCGATTGCTATCTTTATATTGATTACCTGGTACTCCATACACATTTTTAGGACCTACAAAACCGAATTACTTGTCCTTGCATAACACTTTCTCCTTTATTTACTATATAGTTTGGAGATACATGACAATACGTTATTTTCATATTTTCTTTTGATAGTGTGATAGTATAGCCCCCACCACCTAAAAAGCCCGTATATGTTATTTCTCCGTTTACTACTGCTATTAGTTTACTTCCTTCTGGTGCTCCTATATCTATTCCTTTATGATAATTTGAGGCTCCTGCAGTTGGTGATATTCTTTTTCCAAAATATGAATTTATTTTTGTATAACCTGGAGCTGGCCATACAAAACCGAGAAGAGCTTATTTGTATATCCTCTATAATATTTAAATCATAATTTGATAATGTACCTTCTGAAATTATTGGTATAAAAAGACATGAAATTATTAAAATTAAAATTATTACACTAAAAATTATATATTTAAAAGGCTTAAAAAATGAGCCTAACATAAAGATTCCTCCTTTACCTTACGCCCCTATTTACTTGTATATTATTAACTATTCATTATTCATCATTCACTATTCATTAATTTACTATAACAAAGCTATAACAAATTACTTTCTAAACGCAAAAAATTTACTAACGAAAAAATTTAATATTATTACAATTACTGTAATTATACATTTATTAATCAAATATGCCATATTATCACTTAATAAACCATATAGCATATGTATAACATCATTTAATAAAAACACACCTATTATTTCTATTAACATAGTAAATGCTCTACCCAATATAAATTTTCCGAATTCCCCCAATTTTTCTTTTGTATTATTTGCATTAGAAACAAATACCCACTTTCTATTTGTAAAATATGCAAATAATATTGAACATATTATTCCTATTGTACTTGCAATATTTCCCTCTATTTTAAATAGAGCTTTTAGTATATATGAAACAATAATATTTACAATTGTTGTTAATACTCCAAATATTATATAAAATATTACTTCTCTTGTACATACCTTTTTTACTATTCCTTTTACTTTTTCCATTTTTACTCCATTTTTTTGTATTTTTTATCATATATTTATTAATTTTAAAAGATACAAGTTTTAATCTCGTATCTTTCTTTATGGTAATTGACTATTTTTTATAAAGTCTTGTTTTTGTATATACCTAAATATATATTTATAAATTATATTGGCAGGGGTAGTAGGACTCGAACCCACACAGGCAGTTTTGGAGACTGATGTGCTACCATTAACACTATACCCCTATTTGTAATACTATATTATCTTAGCATACTTTTTATTCTTATGCAAGTATTTTTTATATTTTTTTACTTTTTTAATTTACGTTTTGTTACAATTCACGGCTTATATAAAATATATATGTAGGGGCGATTATCAATCGCCCGTAGACCACAGAGAATAAACATCTATGGCTCTTCGAAGAAGTTACTAGATTAAATTAGAAATATAGCAAAGTCGTTGGAGCACGGGC
>JAAVYV010000046.1 GCA_022791325.1 Clostridia bacterium | reverse complement strand
TTTTTCTCTCTTCTGATATTTTTTGATGTTTAGCCATTTTTTACTCCTTCCTTACAATAGAAAAATTGACTATGATTTTTTCTATTGTATCATAGTCAATTTTTATTTTCTAGAGTTTACACACTTATTCCGATATTCTCCACATCCAAATTCTTTCCTTTTCCTGTCAGTTCTTTCTACTTTTTAATAATTTCAATCCTAAGCGTTCACATATTTTTTCTTATTCTTCTAATCCAAAACTTACGCCTAGTGCATTATTTATTTTGTTCATTACTTTTTCATCCCCAATATGACCTATTTTCTCCTTTAGTCTACTTTTATCAATTGTTCGTATTTGCTCGGCAAGTACTACTGAATCTGCTTTTAATCCTCCATCACCTAAGCCTATATCTATATGCGTTGGTAATTTGTTCTTCCCTGTTTGAGAGGTTATTGCTGCAGCTATTACTGTGGGGCTATGCTTATTGCCTATATCATTTTGTATTATTATAACTGGTCTTATGCCACCTTGTTCTGAGCCTATTACAGGACTTAAATCAGCATAGAACATATCTCCTCTTTTTATTACCATTTGTGAATCACTCCTACTATTTCTTCGTTTTTGAGGTCCAAATTTTTAATATATTTTAAATATTTCTAAGATATTTCTATCTCACTATATAATATGTATACTAATGTCTTTTGGTTAATATCTTGGACTATCATTTTAGTAGGTTTTCCGTGTTTTTTTATCTATATATAATTTTCTATATACATTATATTTATTTCCATCTTCATTCTTTATTTCTAATATTATTTCATTTTCTTTCGTTGTTACTTTTGAGTTATTACTCTTTTTATAGTCTTCTATAAAACCATTAATCCACAGCTTATTTTCTACTACATAACTATAATTCTCAAAAGTATTGCTTAAGTTTAGATTATTGTTTATTATTTTTAAGTTTGCTCCATCATATTGGGTTACAACTCCTGCTATGTTTTTGGGTTCTACTACTTCTTGCTTACTTATATTTCCTTTTTCTAAACTCTGTATTACAACATACTTGTTCTTATTTTTATTTGTTTCCACTTCGATTTCCAATTTCGCCTTGTACGAATTAATATTTAAAATATATTCTATAATGTCTTCCTCAGATTTATTAATTATAGTATTTCCGGTTTTTAGAAAATTTATAAGTCAAAATTGAAATTAATATTATAAAAATTGAAATGATAATAACAGCTATTATTATATTTTTTTTGTTTTTCATATTTACCTCCTTATTTAGATGTTAGAAGTTGGAAGTTAGAGGTTGGAAGTTGGATGTTAAATTTATAATCATACTTTTAGCTTAAACGAGCTACCTCTATGCTCCCTTATTTTATACATCAAAAAAGAATAGACTTTATCTATTCTCTTTTAATGTATATTCATATACTCTTAAAGTATTCTGTAAGACAACTTATAAGTTCATTTTTTACTTCAATTTTATTAATCTTTTCTCGTAAACTTGCTGAATTAGGAAGATTTTTTATATATGCACACATATGCTTTCTTAGTTCTTTTATTCCAACACTTTCTCCTTTTTGCATTACTTCTAATTCAATATGCCTTTTCATAACATCTAGCTTTTCTTCTAAGCTTACTTCTTTTACTTCTTCATCTTTTAAATAAGATATTATGTCTCTAAAAATCCATGGGTTTCCAAGTGAAGCTCTCCCTATCATAATTCCATCTGCATTAGTTTTCATAAACATTTGAATGGCGTCTTCCTTACACCTAATATCTCCATTTCCTATTACTGGAATATTTACTGTCTGTTTTACTTCTTTTATTATATCCCAATCTGCTATTCCTCCATAGTATTCTTCTCTTGTTCTCCCATGAATTGTAATTAGACTTGCTCCTGCTTTCTCAATTCTTTTAGCTACTTCTACTGCTACTATATTGTTTGCATCCCAACCTTTTCTTATTTTAACACTAACTGGTACTTTGCTATTTTCTACTACTTTACTTACTATTTCTTCTGCTAAGTCTAAATTAAGTAAAAGCTTACTACCATCACCATTTTTAACTACCTTTGGAGCTGGGCACCCCATATTAATGTCTACTATATCAGCTAATTCAGACACATATTTTGCACTATATGCCATTGTTTCTGGATCACTCCCAAAAATTTGCACGGCTATTGGTCTTTTTTCTTCCTGTGTATCTAATAATAGTTTAGTTTTATCATCATTATAGTATAATCCCTTACTACTTACCATTTCAGTGCAAACTAACCCAGGGTTATATTCTTTTGCTATCATTCTAAAAGGTTTATCTGTTATTCCTGCCATTGGCGCTAATAGTATATTGTTTTCTAATTCTATATTTCCTATTTTTAATTTCTTTAAGTACATTTTATTATTCCTTTACTTCTTTTTATTAAAGTTGTAAATAGAGACAGACTTTGTTAACTAAAAATTACAAAAGAGTGTCCCTATTAACAATAAAATCGCCATCCTTATTAGATTATTTATAAGGAGTGTCCCAAGCGTTCCGAAATCGGAACGAAAAGGACCGTCCCTTGCGTGCGCTTGCGTGAATTCTATTCTACAAATATTGTTTTTTGCCTTCTGCCACTTATGTTTAATACTAGAGCTATTAATATTAAGTTTGTTAGCATTGAGCTTCCTCCATAGCTTACAAATGGTAGTGGCACTCCTGTTATTGGTAGTAAACCTATTGTCATTCCTATATTCTCTACCATGTGAAATATAAATATTCCTGCTATTCCCATCGCTATATATGAGCCTAAGTTATCTTTTGCAGTTTTTGCTACATATATTGTTTTCGTTATTAATATAACATATAGGATAACTATTCCTGCTGTGGCAACAAAACCCATCTCTTCTCCTATTACAGCAAATATAAAGTCTGTTGTTTTTGGATATAAGAAACCTAGTTGTGTTTGGTTTCCTTTTAATACTCCCATTCCAAATAATTCTCCTGCTCCTATTGCAAGTTTAGATTGTATGATGTTATATCCTGAGCCTCTTGGGTCTAAATTAGGGTTTAAAAATACGTCTATCCTTGTTTTTGCATGGTCTGGTAATACGAAAAAATACAATATTGGCAACAATATTACTACTAACAATATTGAAGTTATTATATACTTTTTGTCTATTCCTGCTGTATACAATATCATTACTGTTGCTACTAAAAATGCTAGTGCTGTTCCATAATCTGGTTGTATTACAATTAGTGCTACTGGCACTGCTACTACTGCTAAAGCTAGACTTAATCTAGTTGGCCTACTTATTTCTTTTTTGCCTCTTTCTTCAATTTTACTAACAACTTTTGCAAATACTAATATAACAAATATTTTCGCAAACTCTGATGGCTGTATTGAAAATGACCCTATGTTAAACCAACTTGTTGCTCCATTTATAGACTTTGTAAATAATACAGCTATTAATAGTATTAAAAATATGCCATAAAAAATTGGCGATGCTTTAGCTACAATTTCATAATCTATAAATATTACTACTATAAAAATTGGTATACTAATGCATAGCCACATAATTTGTTTTTTTAATTCTTCATATTCTGCATTTTGCGTTGCTGAAAATAGAGCTACTAGACCTATTAATATTAACAATATAGTACAGATTAATATTCCCCATTCTATATTTTTAAATATCTTTTTTCTCATTATTTAACCTCTATTTTTATTCTTCTTTTTTCTCTTCATTAGGTTCTTCACTTTTTGCTTCTTTATTCTCTATTTGGTTATTTTCGCCTTTTTTATTTTCTGATTTGCTATTTTCCTTTTGCTCATTTTCTGTATTTTCTTTGCTATTACTATTTGTTTCCTCTGTAGTTTCATTTTCTTTTTCTTCTTTATTATTCTTTAGATTTTCTACAACTATTTCTTTATTTTTTTCTATCTCTTCACTTTTCTCTTCTCTTATATTTTCTTGCTTTTCTACATTTTCATGTACCAAAATTCGTTCTTGCTCTTCGCTATTTTTTACTGATTTAGCCTCTAAATTTTCTTTTTTTCTTTCTATACTAACTTTTTTTGTTTCATCTTTTAAACTCATAATTGGTATATTTGCATATAATGCAGGTGCTCCAGTTGTTCCATCTGAATTTACTTTATTAGTTAGCTTTACATCTATTGAGTTTTCGTCTACATCTATGTATTTTTTTATTACTTCTATTATTTCTTGTTTCATCATTTCCAAAAAGTCTGCTGATACATTTGCTCTGTCTTGCATTAATACTAGGTGCAATCTTTCTTTTGCAGTGTCTTTTGAATCTTTATTTTCTTTCGAAAACTTTTTAAAAAAGTTTATTATACTATCAAACATTCTTGCTCCTCCTAACTTTTTTTAAGTCTATTTTCTTTTGAAAATATTTTTTATTTTAGCCCAAAATCCATTTTCTCTTCCTGGAATGGTTACATCTATACTTTCTCCTAATATTCTTCTTGCTATTTCTGTATATGATTTTCCAGATGGAGCTTTATGATTTGATACTACTGGTTCTCCTTTATTTGTTTGTGTTATTATGTATTCGTCATCTGGTACAACTCCTATTAAGTCTATTGATAATAGGTCTACTATATCTTCTACGTCCATCATTTCACCTTTTTTTACCATGTTTGGACGAAGTCTATTTATTACTAGTTCTGGATTTTTTATTTCTGATGCTTCTAATAAACCAATAATTCTATCTGCATCTCTTATTGCAGATATTTCTGCTGTTGTTACTACAACTGCTCTATCTGCTCCAGCTATAGCATTTTTGAAACCTTGTTCTATACCTGCTGGGCAATCTATTAATATATAATCAAATTCTTCTTTTAATTTAGAAGTTAATTCTTTCATTTGTTCTTCATTTACTGCACTTTTATCTCTTGTTTGAGCTGCTGGAAGTAAAAATAATTCGTTAAAACGCTTGTCTTTTATTAATGCTTGTCTTAATTTACATTTTTCTTCTACAACATCTACTATGTCATATACTATTCTGTTTTCTAGCCCCATAACTACATCTAGGTTTCTTAAACCAATGTCAGTATCTACTAATACTACTTTTTTACCTTTTAAAGCTAAAGCAGAACCTAAGTTAGCTGTTGTTGTTGTTTTTCCAACTCCACCTTTTCCTGATGTAATAACTATAACTTCTCCCATAATTTCCTCCTTATTTTATATGAAAAATGTTTATGCTTTTTTAATTATCATATATATTTAACACATATATAATATACGCAAAAGCTTAAAAAGTCAATGAATATTACATAATTTCATTTTATTTTAATAAATTTACATTTTTTTGTTGACAAAACTTTATTTCTCTATTATAATAATACTTGTCTTTTACAAACATGGCGACGTAGCTCAGTTGGCTAGAGCATCCGGTTCATACCCGGCAGGTCGTAGGTTCAAGTCCCACCGTCGCTACCATAAGTGCGATAACTTACGTATCGCAGTGAAAAGTGAATAATTAATAATGAATAGTGAATAGTTATAATTAGTGCCTCAAGAGCACTTATGTACTATTCACTATTCATTTTTCACTATTAATTATTCATTATAACGTGATAGCGTGGCTTTACTATTGCATTAATTTAAATATTATTTATTATTTCTAATCTATTAATATAATAAATATTCAAAAGAAAATTAAAAATAGTGAGCCTACATTTTATATATGCTCACTACTTTTACTTTGGCTTATATATGCTTGCAAGGATTTCATCTATACACTCATCATATTTTAAATATTTCGCACAAAACACAAAAAAGAGTTGCAATTTAGCAACTCTTTTTTGTGTTTAGTATGGTATGCTTTCAATCTGTGAGAGTACACGTATTTTATACTCTTCTAATCTTGATGTATAAATTTCTATCATATCTCTTGCATAGTAGTCTGCTATCAAGCTTAAATCTGAAATATACGTAATTGATATATATTTCTTGCTTGTAAGTATTTCAAGCTGACGTTCTGTGTCTTTCTCATCTTCTAATCCTTTGCCTCTCCGATACTTTTCGTACATCTCTCCTACAATATCTGCTATCTGTGAAAGTACTTTTTCATATGCTTCATTTTCCTTCCCCATACTTATACCTCACTTTCATTTTGCTCAACTATTTGTTATAGTTATTATATTATCATATATCTAGTATAATGTCTACAAAAAATGTAAAAAATAGTTGCATTTTTTATTTATACTTTACTGCTGTACTTCCAACTCCCGCTTCTATCTTTATATAATTTTCACCATTTCCATATGTAGTATCATTTTGTATTTCTTTAGATTTTATAGTAAAACTTCCTAGTCCTTTTTTTGCTGATATTTTATAGTCGTCTTCATTTCCTATTAGGTTAACTTCTAGTCTTCCTACTCCACAGTCTATATCGGTGTTTCCTATTAGTTTTACAGTCATTTCAAATTCTCCTACCCCACAATCTAGTTCTAAATTATTTAGTATTGAATTTTCTATTTTTACTTTTCCTACTCCACCATTTATTTTTGCTTCCTTCTCTACATTAATATCAGAAATTTTTACACTTCCTGCTCCTAGGTCTAGCTTTAATTTATCAGTAGAAAGTTTTTCTATTGTCACTTTTCCTGCTCCTGTTTCTATTTTTACATTTGTTAGCTTTTCATTTTCTGGTATATATACAGTAATGTTAGAATCACTTACATTATTTCTAAAAAATCTAAATTCTTTTTCTCTTATTTTTAAAATTCCATCTTTATTTTCGCATTCAAATTTGTCTTCTATAGTTGTAGCTTCTACCTTAAACTCGTCTCCTTGTTTTATACTCAAATTAGAAAGTTTGCATTCTATTTGTATTTGTTCTACTTGTGTATAACTTTCTGAAAAGTCTACCATATTTTCTGTATTGTTACTTATACTTACTATTCCAGTTACTCCTGCTATGCATGCAAAAGCTGTAATAATTCCTCCAATTATATTTACTGTTAGGAAAATTGCAAATGCTATTGCTATATATTTTATTACTTTTTGTCCTTCGCTCATTTTATATCTACACCTCCAAACATACAAAATGCATTTACATATATTGTTGGCACATTTTCTTCTTTAGAATTATTAATTTTATTTCCTACTCCACCAAATATAGATGTAGATTTTACTTTTACATTAACATTTTCTGGTACTTTTATTTCTATTCCTCCAAATATAGCTGTAGCATTTATTACCTGTTCTTTTTTTATAATTGCTCCTCTTAAGTCCATATCTACTGCTCCAAATACTGCTGTTAAGTCTGCTCCATCAAATTCTTCATTTTGCATATTTATTTTATTCTCTCCAAAAGTTGCTGCATATTCTTTTAAACCTGTTTTATTTAGTTCTTTTATTTTGTCTGTTACTTTTTTATTTATTGAATCTTTGAATATAAAATAAATACCTACCATTATTAGAGCAAATGGTACTGATAATTTTATAACCATATCGAAACGTAACACTCCCTGAGCACAAAGCAAAAGCGCTATTCCTACTATTAATCCTATTAAGTCTCCCATTCTTTCTGGCCCTTTTATAAAACCTATTAAAGATGGAATTATTATAAATAATGTCCACCATCCATTAAAAAATATATTAATGTTTGCAATTCCTAATATATTTAACGCAAATATTAACCCTAATACAATAAATACTAACCCCCATAGTAAATTTCCAAATTTTTTCATAATCATATTCTCCTCTTCTTTTCTATTTTATATTAAAATTATACTATTATTACTAATTTTTGTCTATATTTAAAAGTCCATTTACGTAAATACTTTTTCAAATTCATATTAGCTTACTTACTTGCAGTAAATTTTAAGACCAGTACTATGAATTATAATTTATTCGTTACAATATTTACATTTTTTCATTACCCTATTTACTTTTTTATGTAAATATGTTATATTATATATGTTACTAATAATTGTACTAGTTTTTTTACTTGTAAAAATATTTTTTTATAGGAGGTCTTCATAATGAAGAAAGTATTATCAAACAAACGGTCATCAAGAAAAGTAGCTGTATTATTAGCATTTGTCATGGCATCAGTTTTGATGTTTTCTGCCTGCTCTTACATTGAAAGTCAGGTAAATTCCCTAAAAGGTAGGCTCATAGGTGTTTCTTACAATGCAGAATTCTATGATAACTATGGTGCTAAATTTATGTCACTGTCCGGGAAAAACATCGATATTGACGGAAATATTGTAAAAGAGCTTAGCGTAAATTCTGCTGGCACTACAGACACTAATTATGGTCTTTCATCTATTATAACTATTACAATAGATGGCAAGCAGATTCAAACCTGTGGAAGTACAGTCATATTCTCAGAATCAGGACTCAAGAAAGATGTTGATTTTGAGTTATCTGACATATCAAGTGATGGAGGCGGACTTACCAGTGTATCTAAAGTAGTAAATAAATATCAAAACTACTTTGGTAAATCCCGAGTGGTGGTAATTCAGTCACAACTTGGTGTTCCCATTTGTGCTTACAGTGGAGATAACGTTTATTGGGAAATCCCTGATGATTTGCCAAAAATGACTAAGCTCATGATCGATGGTAAGGCTTTATACATTCATAGAGCTAATTTTGTAATTATTGACAAAGCTCTGTTGTAACTAACAATTAAATAATACTAAAACAAGTGGCTGTAAAAAAAGGAAAGATTTTACGCGTTCAAATCTTTCCTTTTTTATAGCCACTTGTTTTTATTATCGTCTACAGCTACATAACAAAAAACCTCCAAATTTTATTGATATTATTTCTAAACAAATATTTGAAATAATGACCAATAAATTTTGAAAGTTTATTGCATTATATTAAATTGGTTTATTGCATTCGTTGCTGATTTTTCACTAATTCCAGTGCAAGTAGTACCTATAAATTTTGGTTTATTGGTATTACTACTTTTTTATAACTCTTGCGCTTCAATGGTTTGCTTTATTTTATGCTGTTTTTAATTCTAATCTTAATTTATCTGCTATCATCGCTATAAATTCCGAATTTGTTGGCTTTCCTTTTGCTGCTGATACTGTGTATCCAAATATGTTTTCTACTGTTTCTGTTTGGCCCCTTCCCCATGCTACTTCTATTGCATGGCGGATAGCTCTTTCTACTCTTGAAGGAGTTGTTCCATATTTTGTAGCTATTTCAGGATATAATTGCTTTGTTATTTGATTTATTACATCTATATTATTTACTACCATTATTATAGCTTCTCTTAAATATTGGTAGCCTTTTATATGTGCTGGTACCCCTACTTCATGAATTACATTTGTTACTAATGCTTCTATTCCATTTTCATCTTTTTTATTTTCTGGGGCTATTTGTATGTATTTTGGCTTTATTTCTCTACTAGCATAATTTCCTTTTATTGTTCCTGGTTCATAATTTTTAAAATCTTTTATTCTCTTTATTAATAGTTGTATATCAAAAGGTTTTACTATGTAATATTCTGCACCTAAATTTATTGCTTTTTGTGTTACTTTATCTTGTCCAACTGCTGAAAGCATTATACACATTGGTATCTTTTCTATTTCTGATGCTTGTAAGGTTTCTAAAACACCTAGACCATCTAAGTGTGGCATTATTATATCTATTAATGCTATATCTGGATTTTGCTTTACTATTAATTCTACTGCTTCTTTACCATCCCTTGCTACTCCTATTACTTCTATTTCTTCTTCTTTTTCGAAATACCCCATTAATGTGTTTACGAAGTCTGGATTATCGTCTGCAATTATTAACCTTATTTTATCACTCACTTTTTTTCCTCCTTATTTTTCCAAATATTATAAATTGTGTTTACAAAATTGATTATATTATTAATGAAATTTTTTTGCAATAGTTTTTTGGAAATTTTTTCAAATTTTCTTTCAATTTATTCATATATCAATATTTTTTCGTATATTTTTTTCTTTTATTACTTTATATTTTTCCACTTTAAAACTTAATTCTTTTAAATTATCTAACAATTTATCTTTTTCATCATTGTTTAACTCAATACTACAAATTATCTTTTCATTATATGATATATTAATTATTTCTATTTTTCTTTCTTTGCAAAAATATTTAAACTTCTCAAAATCATTATAATTAAGTGTTATTTCTAATTCATAGCCCTTCTGCTCTATCACAAATTCAGCCTTTTTTATTACTTCTTGTGTACTTTGAGAATATGCTCTGACTAGTCCACCTGTTCCTAGTAGTATGCCTCCAAAGTACCTAGTCACTACTACTAGTACATTTATTAATTCATTTTTTGTTATTATATTTAGTATTGGAGCTCCTGCTGTTTTACTTGGTTCTCCATCATCTGATGATTTATTTACTATTCCTGTTTGTGTTATTATGCTATATGCAAAACAGTTATGTTTTGCATCATAATACTTTTTTCTTATCCTATTTAGTTCTTCTTCTGCCTGTGCCTCTGTTTGTACATATACAATATTTGCTATAAATCTAGACTTTTTCTCTACTATTTCAGCTTGTACATTTTCTTTTATGGTTTTTAACATACTTACCTCTTCTATTTTTTGTTAGTATAACATATATTTTTTCTAAAATAAAGTATTTATATGATGTTTATTTTGAAATATTTCAACCATTTAGAAGTTAATATATTAGAATAAGATAAAAACTAATGTAGGAGCGATAATGGCATCGCCCCTGCTCTAACGGCTTTGCTATATTTCTAATCTAGGAACTTCTTCGAAGAGCCATAGAATTTTATTTTCTGTAGTTTGCTAACTATTGATAATCGCCCCTATATTTTAAATTGATTTTTTATTACCATTCTACATATATGTTACTTCCTTCTTTTACTTTAATTGTTGCTTTTGGTGTTTGTTGTTTTACTGTTGTATTTTCTTTATCCATTCCTTCTTGTTCATTTGATATTACTATTTGTAAGTTATTTTCTTTCAATATGCTTGTCGCTTCTTTTATTGTCTTTCCTTCAATATTTGGTACTTCTACTTCTCGTTTTTCTTCTTCACCTGTTTCTCCATCTTTTATTGTTTCTAAATATGGAAGCACTTCTCCAAATATTTGTGCCCCTATTGGTGCTGCAACACCTCCTCCTTGGTGTCCTCCCTCTCCTGTTGGATTATATAAAGTTACTAGCACTGCTACTGTTGGCTTTGATATTGGTGCTACTCCCATAAATGATGTTACATATTTTCCTGTATTTACACCGTCTTCTGAAGTTCCTGTTTTTCCTCCTATTCTATAGCCTTTTACCCCGTGAATTTTTTCCTGTTCCCTCTGCTACAACGCTTTCCATCATACTAAGCACATTTTTGGCTGTTTCTTCTGATATTACTCTATCTTTTTTTACTACTTCTATTTCTTTTCTTTCTTTTGTTACACTATTTATAGTAGCTTTTACTACTCTTGGCTTAACATATGTTCCTCCATTTGCTATCGTTGATGCCATTGTTACCATCTGTATTGGAGTTACCTCAAACCTTTGGCCAAACGCTATTGTTCCTAATTCTACTGGTCCTACTTTTTCTTCTTTTAAAAAGATACTTCCTGCTTCTCCTGGTAAATCAATTCCTGTTCTTCTTAAAAAACCGAATTTATTTAAGTATTCATAATATTTATGCACTCCTAATTTTTGGCCTAAGCCTATAAATACTGGATTACATGAATTCATTAGTCCTTGTCTTAAACTTTCTGGACCATGTGGCCTATAATGTCTCCAACATTTTATTCTAACTCCTGCTACTTCAATGCTTCCAGTACAACAAAATTCTCCTTCTTTATCTACCTCAGCTATTTTTTCTTCTAGTGAGGCTGATGCTGTTACTAACTTAAAAGTAGAACCTGGTTCATATGTATCTGATATTGCTTTATTTCTCCACATTGCTTGCATGCTTTTTGTTTTTTCTGATTGCTCCATACTATCCCACACTTGTTTTAATTCGTCTGTATTTGGACTATATGGTTCATTGAGGTTATAATTTGGATATCCCGCTAATGCTAAAATATCACCATTTTGTGGGTTCATTATTACAATATTTCCTCCATCTGTACATTTATTATCTATACACGCTTCTTTTAAATGCTTTTCCGCTATTCCTTGTATTACACTGTCTATTGTTAATATTAAATCCTCTCCATTTATTGCTTCTATATAGTCTTCACTGCTTTTCTTTATTTCCCCACCAGTTGCATCTGTCTGTTTTACTATTTTTCCTTTCTCTCCCTTTAACTTTTCATCATACATGGCTTCTATTCCATCTAACCCTTGATTATCACTTCCACAAAATCCTATTACTTGTGATGCTAAATTATTGTATGGATAATATCTTTTTGTATCTTCATCTATATTAATCCCTTTATCTATATTATTTTCTTGCATCCATATTCGTAATTCATCTGTTTTTTCTTTATCTACTTTTTTTACTATTGTTTCTATCGAACTTCTTTTTGTAACTTTTTTTAATACTGTTTCATAATCTAATTCAAATATATTACTTAATGCTTTAGCTACTTTTTCTTTTTCTTGTTTTGCTATATTTACTGGGTTTACACTTACTGTTTCTACTGTGCTACTTACTGCTAATTCTACCTTTCCTGTACTATCATATATAGTTCCCCTTTTTGGGTTTATTTTTCTATCTAAGGTTTGCTGTTTATATGCCATAGCTTCTAGTTCATCTCCTTGAATAAATTGTATAAATGCAATTTTAGAACTTAGGCAAACTAATAAAATGATAGCTACTATTAGCTCTATCCTTATATTCTTTTTTCTTGTTATATCTCCTGGTATCTTGGCTATACTATTTGTTATTTTCTTATTGATTTTTCTAAAATTAAGTGTTTTTTTATTTTTTAGTTTCTTTATTTCTTTATTATTATCTTGACTATTTATTTGCTTTTCTAATTTTTTCTTTATTTTTTGCCTTTGAGTATTTCTTATATTTTCTTTTGCTCTTTTGCTTTTTAAGCTATTTATTCTATTTTCTCTATTATCCTTCAATTTTAGTTATCAATCCTTTCTTAATAATATGGTTTTAACACAATTATTTATTTTTACTTTTTTACATTCCTTAATTAATATAAACATATGAAAAAAAGTATAAAAAAAGAACAATTTATATATACCTATAAATCATTCTTCTATTTTATACTATTTGTTAAACCTTTCCATATTTTTTGCCATATATTCAAATTTTCTTCTATAACAACTTCTTCTGAGGCTGATTCTATATAGTCTTTTTTTGGTAGATTTATATACACTTTTTGACTATTATCTAATTTTTGCATGCCTAACATTTCTTTGGCCATTTGTTCTATATTTTTCAAGTTTAAACTATTTTCAATATTTACTTTTAATTGCTCATTTTCTTTTTGGATGCTTCCTAATTCTTTTTTTAATTCTTCCTTTTTGTTAAAACTTTCTGTAATTTGTGAGTTCCTATAACATACTGCAAATAATGCTATGAAAGCAATTACAACATATAAAGTAGCCTTACCTTTTGTATTTAATTTTGCTTTATTCTTAGTATTTTTATTTACTTTTTTGTTTACTTTTATCTTTTGTGTTTTATTAGTTGCTTGTTGTTTTCTATTTGGTTCATATTCTGGGCTAACTTTTCTTGGACTTGTTTCATATTGGTATTTAGAAACCACTGGTTTATATGCCATAGTTTCTCACCTCTTTTCTTTTGATTATTTCTTTTCAAATATTCTTAGCTTTGCACTTTTAGACCTTGAGTTTTCTTTAAGTTCTTCACTACTTGCTATTATTGGTTTTTTATTAATAATTTTGCCTTCGCTTTTACATCCACATACACAATATGGTAAATCGCTTGGGCAAGTACATATTCCTTCTAGTTCTTGAAATGCTTTCTTAACAGCCCTATCCTCTAATGAATGAAATGTTATAACACATAACCTTCCTTTACTGTTTAGTGCATTTACACATTGTTTTACTGTATTAAATAATGGTTTAATTTCATTATTTACTTCTATCCTTATTGCTTGAAATGTCCTTTTGGCAGGATGTCCATCTTTTTGTTTTGAAATTGGTATTGACTGTTTTATGATTTCTACTAATTCAGTAGTTGTTTGTATTTCTTTTATTGCTCTTTTTTTTACAATATTTCCAGCTATTTGTTTTGCAAATTTTTCTTCTCCATATTCTATAAGTATTGTTCTTAATTCTTCTTCTTTATAGGTATTTACTACTTCTTTTGCAGTTAGGCTTTCACTTTTATCCATTCTCATGTCTAAATCAGCTTCACCCATATAACTAAATCCTCTATTTCTTTCATCTAATTGATATGAAGAAACTCCTAAATCTAACAATATTCCATCTACTTTGTGTATCCCTATATTTTCTAATATTTGCTCTATATTATCATGATTTCCATGTATATATTGTACATTGTTAAATTCTTTTAGTTTTTCTTTTGCTGATTTTAATGCTTCTTCATCCCTATCTATTCCTATTAGTTTTCCTTTATTAGAAAGCCTTTTCAAAATTTGGATACTATGGCCTGCTCCACCTAATGTTCCATCTACATATATTCCATCTTTTTTTATATTTAAGCCTTGTATGCATTCATTAAGCATTACTGGTTTGTGTAAAAATTCCAATTCTATACCTCTTATTTTGTAAGTTATAAAGTTTCCAAATAGCATGACAAGTTGGTATTTTAATTAGTACCAACTTTTTGTCATGCCATAAGTTTCTCTTTTGCAATTTAATATTTTTTCTTTTGTTCTTTTTTATTTCTTCTTTTGCATGCTTTTAATTTTTATTTCTTTTGAATATTAAAAAACTTATGTATTTTAAAAATATCTTTTGCATATTGCCTTAATTTAAGGCTTTTTCTTTTGTACTTTTATTATTTTTTCTTTTGTATATATCTTTTTATCTTTTGTAGCTTTCCTTTTTTATGCTATCTTTTGTAAATTTATTTTTAGGAAATTTTACTTTCCATAAAAACCTATATTATATTCCTAGCATTGTCATATTTTCTGCTATTTCATCTGCTGAAATTTCTTCATCACATTTTTCCCAAGTAGCCTTGTCCCAAATTTCAAGTCTTGTTCCTACACCTATTATTACTGCTTCTTTATCAAGATTTGCTGATGTACGTAAGTTATTTGGTATTAAAAACCTTCCTTGTTTATCTATTTCGCATTCTGTGGCACCTGATAAGAAAAACCTTACGAAATTTCTTGCATTTTTATCTGAAAGTGGAAGTGCCTTTAATTTAGTTTCGAAATTCAACCATTCATTTTGTGAAAACGCGAATAAACATCCATCTAACCCTTTTGTTACAATGAACTTTTCTCCCATGTCTACCCTAAGCTTTGCTGGCATTATCATTCTACCTTTAACATCTAGAGAATGCTCGTATTCACCAATTAACAATTGAAGTTCACCTCCTAACATTTTATACCACTTTGCACCACTTCGCTCCACTTTTTATTAAATTTTAATATATTAATATAAAAAAATCAATAGTTTTGGGAAAATTTTTTATTTTTTTGGTTACAATTCACAGCTAATATTAAATATAGCCCATCGTTTTTTGTTTATTTTAATATTTTACTTCTGAGTAGTTACTTTTTTGGGTAATTTTTGGTTACAGTTCACTAGAAAAATTTTATTCATTGACTTTTAACTTATATTAAGTTTAAATTATTAATAATTAAGGATACTAAATAATATTTTGTAAATAATAATATAAATATTATGTTTCTATTTATAATAGGGGGAATAACAAATGAAAAAACAAAAGTACAAATTAGAAGGTATAACATTAATATCTTTAGTAATTACAATAGTGTTATTAATAATATTAGCAGGAGTAATGATAAATATAGGGTTAGGAGAAAATGGCTTATTTACAAGAGCAAAAGAAGCACGTAATAAATATTTAACTGCTGAAAAAGATGAAGAACAGCTATTAAATGAATTATATAAACAACTAGGAATAGAAGAAGAATTGCCAGAAAACACACAAACAACACAAGCAGGCACAGTAGTAAAGACTCCAGAAAAATGGAAAACAACTGTGCCAAACTATGTAGATACGCAAACAGGAAATCAAGTGAAAGACAGTTATAAAGTAGCAAGTGTATATGCAGTAGCAGTAGGAAATGGAAAGGAAGTGCCAGTACCAATAGACTTTTACTATGTAGGAGGAACAATAGAGAGTGGAATAGTAATATCAGATAATAGTGAAGATAGAAACAAAGATGCAGGAAAAACAGATGTAAGAAAAGAATTAAAAGGAAACCAATTTGTATGGATACCATGTACTATTTCAGATTATCATAAAATAAGTTTTGGAGAAAATACGTATGAAGATGCTAGTTGGGATAGAGAAACAAATGAAATAGAATTTTTACAAATAGAAAAATATGAAGGGTTTTATATAGGCAGATATGAAGCAGGAGTAGGAACATTAAATAAAGAGAAAGAACAAAACGGAACGGCTGAAGAAAAGGCAAATCCATTTGATTATACAGTAACATTTTCAAATGGAGCATCATTATATAATAGTGTAGAAATACAGACAGGTTTAATAAGTGGATGGAGCTGGCAAAACTATAATTTTACAGCAAAAAGAGAAGGAACACCAGTAAATAATGTGACTAATAAGGCAACGGGAAATATAGTAGTAAAAGCCGATAGTATACCATATTATCATGCAGATTATTATACCGCGAAAGAAATGAGTACAAGGTTATATAGTAATCACAAATATGTAAAAAGTGGGCTAGTCACAGGAACAATGTGGGATGTAATGCTGAAATATATGCGGTGATAATGGAATAAATGTAACATCAACAAATTTTGGAAACTATGATGATGTTTCATTAACAAATTTAACAGGATATTATACAAATGTAATATTGTCAGGCTCAAATGTAGGAGCAACAGACGGATTCAAAAATGCAAAAACTTTAACAACCAATAGTGGAACAGGCTCATATGTATTACTAACAACAGGTTCAACAGAGGAAGTAAAGAGAATGAACTTATATGATGTAGCTGGAAACCTATGGGAGTGGACAACAGAAGCAGCGTATCATAAAGACTCAACATATGCAGGAAATATAAACTACAACACATATACGCTTCGTGGTGGTGGTTTAGACTATGCCTACGCAACCCATCCTGTAGCATACCGTGCTGGTCTTTATGCGCCTAATACCAGCACTAGCGTCGGGTTCCGTCCTGCACTTTTCCTTCAGTAAAACTGAATGTTTACAGGCGATGCATCTAATCTACACTAAGGATAGTTTTTAGTAGATAAGTTAGAAAAAATATGAATAATAATTTTTGAATGAACCCAATTATTAAACTTTTTTGTTTAATAATTGGGTTCACTTTATCTTTTTATATTTTTATTTTACTTCTCTTGCTTTTACTACTAATCTTTCTTGTCCATATTCTTTACATGTAATTAGCGTTACTTCTTTTTTTCCTCCTGTTAATTGGCTTGTACATGCTGTATCTGTTGGTTTTACTTGGTATCTGTCATAAACTGCATATTTTATTGTTCTTCCGTGTTAAGTCTGTTAATTCTATTATATCTCCATTTGCTATTCCTGGTAAGTTTCCAAACATTTTTCCACTTTTATAGTTGTGGCCTACTATACAATAGTTTCCTACTTCATTTGGGCCATTTGGTCCCCAATATTTATTTAGTGATACTTTTAAAAGTTCCTCTGACCAATCTGAAAGTACTGGGTAGTCTATTCCAAGTTTTGGTATTCTAAGCCTTGCTTCACTATAACATTTCTCTCCATTTGGTAATGTATATTCTAATGGTGTTATTCCTGCATTTTGAGCTGCTTCGGCATTATTAACAGTATTTACTATTTTTTTGTCATCTTCTTCATCGTCATCTAACGCTACTACTATTATTCCATCATATTGTTTTATTGTTGTATCTTGTTTTGTTTCCTGTGTTTCGCTTTTTATAGTATTACTGTCCATTTTTATTTCTAATTTTTGTAATATTTCTTTTGAAACTTCCTCACTTTTTGTTCTATCATATTCTGCATATATGTAATATGAGAAAAGTAAACACACTAAAAGAGCAGATAAAAAGAACTGAAATTTATATACTTTCTTTTTTCTACGTAATTCTGGTGTTACATATATTTTTTCTGTTATAAGGATTTGATTCATATACTTTTACCTACCTTTTTTTTACTATTATAATTATAACATATAAAATAGTACTAATTCAACAATATTTACAAATGTAATATAAATTTAATATTTTCTTAATACTTTTCTTTTTTATACTATTTTTACTAGTTTATTCATGTAATGCTTATATATTCATTTGTAAGTTTTGCAAAGTCTTGCATAGTTAGAACTTCTCCTCGTACATTTTCTGGAAGATTTACCTTTTTTAGCAATGTTTTTATTTCTTCTTTACTCATTAAACCACTATTGGTAATTCCATTTACTAATGTTTTTCTTCGTTGCATAAATGATGCTTTTATAAGTTTAAAGAATACCTCTTCACTTCTAATTTTTACTGGCGGATTATTTCTTAAGTTCAATTTAATAACCTCAGACTCTACCTCTGGTTCTGGAATAAAACTTGAGTTTGGAACAAGTACTATCTCTTCTGGTTCACAATAATAATTTACTGCATATGTAATTGCTCCTGCTTGCTTACTCCCTGGGTTAGAAGTTAACCTTTTTGCTACTTCTTTTTGAACCATTACTGTTATACTTTTTAGTGTTAATTTATCTTCTAATAGTTTCATTATAATTGGAGTTGTAATGTAGTATGGCAAGTTTGCTACTATTTTTACTTCTTTAATATCTTTTTCATTTTGTATAATTTCGTTTAAGTTTACTTTAAGTATATCATCATTTATTAATTTAAAATTATCATATAATGAAAATCTTTCTTGTAATATACTAATCATTCTTTTATCTAACTCTATTGCTATAACTTTTTTAGCTTTTTCTAATAATCTTTTTGTTAATGTTCCTAAACCTGGACCTATTTCTATAATTAAGTCTTCATTACTAATATTAGCTGATTCGACTATTTTTTCTATAACTTCATCATTTATTAAAAAGTTCTGTCCTAAACTTTTGCTCGCAGAAATATTATATTTATTTAATATAAACATTGTTTCTTTATATGCATTTTCCATACATTTTACCTCTTTTTATTTAAATTTGTAAACTAAATTATATAATATTTCTTGCACTTTGTCTATTGCTTTTTACACATGTTTAATATAAAATGTTAATAAATTAATTATTTAATAAGTGATGGTGAAAAATGAATACAAATAATAATAGTAATTCTAATAAAAAAAGTAACGATATAATTAAGAAAATTAATAAGAAAAAAGAAGCACTACTGAAACCTATTTCCTCAAAAAGACTCCTTATTTCCTTATTTATTATTTTAATAATATTTTCATTATTAATTATACGTATTTGTTACTTTCAAATTATACAAGGTAGCAATTTAAAAGAACTGGCAAGTAGGCAACAAACTACAAATAGAATTATAAGTCCAAATAGAGGGATAATTTATGATTCAAATGGGAAAATATTGGCTCAAAGTGCTTCTGTTGATACAGTTACTATAAACCCTTCTAAATTAAAAAATAATGTAAAAGACACTGATAATAAAACTCAAAAAGAGGAAGAGGAAAAAAAGTTACAAGAAAAGACAGCTAAAGCCTTTTCCGAAATTTTTGAATTAGATTATGAAACTGTTTTTAAACAAGTTTGTAGTGACTCTTCAATAGAAACAATTGCGAAAAAAGTTGAGAAAGATAAAATTGACAAGTTAAAAGAATGGATGAAAGAAAGCAAAGTTACTGCTGGCATTAACATAGATGCAGACTATAAAAGATATTACCCTTATGACAATTTAGCTTCTAATTTAATTGGCTTTTGCAATACTGATAATATTGGTCAAGAGGGCATAGAACTTAAGTGGGATAACATTTTAAGTGGAACTCCTGGTAAAATTGTAACTATTGAAAATGCAAGGTCTGGACTTATTCCTGATAAAAACGAAAGTTATGTACCTGCTGAAAATGGTAGCAATATAACCCTTACAATAGATGCTAATATTCAATCTATTGTTGAAAAATACCTAAAGCAAGCTTGTATTGAAAATAATTGTAAAAATGGTGGTACAGTTATAATAATGAGACCTTCTAATGGTGATATTTTAGCAATGGCTACCTATCCTAATTTTGACTTAAATAACCCTAGGGCTGTACCTGAAAATTTAGTTTCTACTTGGGATAGCCTAAATAGCTCTGATCAGTTAAATGCACTTTACAAATTGTGGAGAAACAAGTGTGTAGCAGATACTTATGAACCTGGTTCTACTTTTAAAATAATAACTGCTGCTATTGGATTAGAAGAAGATATTGTTCAAACAGATATACAAAATTCCTTTTATTGCCCAGGTTATGAGGTAGTAAATGGAAATACTATTAAATGTTGGACAAGTGGTTCTCATGGAATGCAAACTTTAAGAAAAGCTCTTATGAATTCTTGTAACCCTGCTTTAATGCAATTAGGCAAAAAAATAGGAAGTACTACTTTATACAAATATTATAATGCTTTTGGTTTATTTAGCAAAACCAATATAGATACTTCAAGTGAAGCTAATAGTTACTTCTGGAACTTAAATGATGTAGGAAATATGGAGCTTGCAACAATGTCTTTTGGGCAAAGGTTTAGAGTTACTCCTATTCAGCTTGTTACTGCAATTTCTTCTATTGCAAATGGTGGAACTTTAGTAAAACCTCGTATTGTTAAACAAGTAGAAAATACTGATACTGGTGCTATTACTACAGTCGACCCAGTAAATGTAAGAGAAGTTATTTCAAAGGAAACTTCTGACAAACTAATAAATATGTTAGAATCTGTTGTTACAGAAGGAACTGGTAGGTATGGTTCTGTAAAAGGATATACTGTTGCTGGAAAAACTGGTACATCAGAACCAGACTATAATAACCCTGAATCTGGGTATGTAGCATCATATGTTGCTATATCTCCAACTGAGAATCCTGAAGTTGTAATTCTAGTAACATTATACAACCCTCCAAAAAGTGGTGCTCACCAAGGTGGCCAAATTGCTGGTCCAGTAGTTTCACAAATTCTTACTGAGGTTTTACCTTACTTAGGTGTTCCATCAGATGAATCAGGGCAAAGTGGCTCTAGTAATTCAAATAAGGTTACGGTTCCAGATGTACGTAATAAAACTGTAGCAGAAGCTAAAAAGATACTAGAAAATGCTGGATTTACAGCTATAGTCTCTGGTAGTGATACATCTTTATTGGTTACTGATCAAGTACCAAAACCAGGTACATCTTTATTATCAGGCTCATCAGTAAATATATATTCAACTGGTAATGAAGCACGAGTATCTGTTCAGGTTCCAAATTTAAAAGGTATGTCATTCTCAGCTGCACGTAATTCCCTAAAATCTAAAAAGCTTAATATAAATGCTTCTGGTTCAGGTACAGTAATAGTTCAAGACCCAATAGCTGGTACTACTGTTGAGGAAGGAACAATTATAAATGTAACTTTACAAAAACAAACTCAAGATATACATTAATCTAAGGATTTATACAGGAAAGATTTTTTGGAGAAAGAATTTGGGACGAAAGATTTGGGACGTGTCTAAAAATTTCCAAACATATATAATTAAAAATATATAAGATTATTTAATGTTTGGAAATTTTTAGACACGTCCCAAATCTTTCGTCCCAAATCTTTCCTTCTTTTTTCCTTGACTTTTTATTAAAACAATGCTATTATATATTAGTATTTTATATGTGGCCCCTTGGTCAAGCGGTTAAGACGCAGCCCTCTCAAGGCTGAATCATGGGTTCGATTCCCGTAGGGGTCACCAAAATAAAAAAATTAGATTATCAACTAAAATGACTGATAATCTAATTTTTTATTTATATATTTTTTCCCTTTTATTTTCTATATTAAATATTTTATCTCAAAACATCACCTTTTATTATAGTTTTTATATAATGATGATGTTTTGAGTAATAATTACATTTTCTATAACATTTAATCAAATTTCTATAGCTTATAATGTAAATTTTTTGATTAATGCTTGATTTAGAGTTGAAAGGTCTGTTACTGTTAAGTTCCCATTGCTATCAATGTCTGCTGCTGTTTTTCTTATTCCTTCTAGTTTTATTTTATTAGTTAATGCTTGATTTAATGTTGAAATATCTGTTATTGATATTTTTCCATTTCCATCTATATCTCCCCTTACTGCTATTTCATATTCATATGTTTGTGCTCCATTTTGTATTACTGCTTTATATCCTGTTCCTACTATTGCATTTCCTGTAATACTATTTCCTTTTAAGTCTTTAATGCTAATTTTCCCCGCACTGTGTATATTTTGTATAAATTTCTCTACAGTTGTTTCAGAACTTACTTTTGATATATTCTTTTCTACTCCATCTACAATATAGTTGTTAGATATTATTACTTCTCTTGTCCATTTTGCATATAATATTTTTTCACCTGTTGCACCTTCTTCTATTTTTAATATAGGACTTCCTATACATTCAGCATTGTCATACCATCCTGCAAATTCAAATCCCTCTTTAGTAACTCTCTTTGATAGGTATATTTCTTCTCCATATGTATATTTATCTTGTAATATTCCTTTTGCAGTTCCTCCATTTAATACATATTTTATACTATATTTTTGCCTATTATAATATAATTTTAATACTAGACTTCCATCTTTTGTTACTATTCCTGAAGGTATTCTATTTGGATGAGATGTATTTTCTACAACTCCATTATAATTTTTTGGAACCGCTGTAACAGTTTTTCCTGGATATTCTTCAAAGTATTCTTCTTCGCATATATATCCTTCTACTTCTTCATCTTCAGTTCTTATATAATGTTCAACCTTATATTTAGCTTTCTCCAGTTGTAAGGTATTTATAATTCTATTTTCATCTATAGTTTTTGAATAATATTCTAAGTCTCCTATATTTTTCTCTATTTCGTCTATTTCATATGATATTTCATTTCCATTACTATCATATTTTGGTAAATTTTCTATTTGCCCTCTCCATGTATTTATGTCACCATATAGAGCATTTGCCACAGTTAATTCTACTTGGCCTATTATATTATTTCCACTCTTTGCTACTATTATTACACTTTCTGGACGTCTTTCGTGTTTATTACTACTGTCTATCCATATTTTCGTCACATCTAAATTTACCTTTTCATCTGGTACTGTAAATGTATTTGTTACTGTTCTTGTTTCTTGATTTATAGATTTTTCATAGAATTTTAAGTCACCACTATTTTTCTCTATTTCGTCTATTTCATATAATATTTCATTTCCATTACTATCATATTTTGGTAAGTTTGTTATTTGTCCTGTCCATATATTTGTATTTCCATTTAGAGCATTTGCCACAGTTAATTCTACTTGGCCTACTATATTATTTTCTCTCTTCGCTACAATTATTACACTTCCTGGACGTTTTCCTGGCGCATTATTATTGTCTTCCCATCTTTTTGTTACATCTATACCTATTC
>JAAVYV010000086.1 GCA_022791325.1 Clostridia bacterium | reverse complement strand
GGAGCATCCGCTGATCTGATTCATGGCCTCTGCCATTTCCTGCATCTGTTCATTGCAGACCGTAATACTGCCGCCGACGGAATCTGCTTCTCTGGTTGTAGACGCCGCCATCTCTGCATTGTTGTTGATCTGTTCGGTCACCTGCTCTACCATATTCAGCAGATTATCCACTTCCGATGCCTGCTCTGTCGCACCCTGTGCCAGACTCTGAGCACCGATTGCCACCTGATTCGCTCCGGAATCCACCTGATTCGCAGAAGAATGAATCTGGGACAGCGTCTGATTTAACTGGCTGCTGATCGTGGTGATCGCGGACTGAATCTGCACAAAATCACCGATATAGGTAATCTTGCTCTCTTTACCAAGATCGCCTTCTGCAATACCATTCAAAACCTCTGTGATGTCTGTGATATAAAGCTTCAAGTTCTTCACGGAAGTATTAAGAGAATCCGCAAGCTGTCCCAGCTCATCCTGGCTCTTCACCTCTATCTGGAAGCCAAGCTTTCCTTCCGATAGCTGACGGCTGGACTGCGTAATCTCCTCAATCGGCATCAGAATACGTTTTACAACCAAAAGGACCAGAAGAATATTTACCAGGAGAATCACAAGGACCGTCACAACACTTACCACCTCTGTCGTACCAATGGAGCGATTCAGACTGTTCTGACTTTCATCCACCAGACTCTGGGTGATCTCCGAAACCTGATCCAGAATCGCCACCAGCTCATTCACGTTTCCCTTGACCACATTCAGGTACATCTCATTGGCCTGGCTCGGATCTGTCTCATTCAGATCCAGTACAGTCTGTGCCGATTCATGGATCGCCTGATGGATCGGCTTCATCTCTTCAATCAGCTTCAGAATCCGGCTGTCCACGTCAGACAGATCCGACTCATAGAACCATTTGCCCAGCACACAGGTCTTATAATCTTTGCTGCCGGTAAACTCCGTTCCCATGGAAACAGCAGAACACAAGTTCTCCACCCATCCATAATGAGCCTTCTCTGCAGTCAAAACCAGCGCATTGATATCCACTGCCTGGTCCATGGCTTTGGTATAAGATTTGCTGGCATTCATGCTGGTAATCGTTATAACTCCACTGAAGATCACTGCCAGAAACACCAGTGCCACACGTATTAAGATCTCCTGTTTAATTGTACGCTTCATGTCCACTCCTCATACTTCCGGCCCGGCATTCGCCTGCCGTTATTTCTTATTTTATTATACAGAAATTAATATTTGTCGTTTCCTCCATAAGAGACGCTCATATCCATATCATAATCCGGTTCATAGGAAACAACCGGTGTACTCGGCGCCGCTTCAGGCATATAATTGCCGCCATCGCCTTCCAGGCGGAATTTTCTCACCAGTTCGCTCAAGATCTGCGCCTGGCCGGACAGCTCCTCGCTGGCTGCAGCACTTTCTTCTGCCGTTGCGGAGTTAGTCTGTACCACGCTGGAGATTTGATCAATACCAAGGGTGATCTGGGAAATGGACTCTGCCTGCTCTGTAGAAGTCTTGGCGATGGATCCCATCATGTTGCTCGCTTCCTGAATATCCGCAATTACCACTTCCAGCGACTGTGCTGTCTCGTCCGCGATCCGCTTGCCGTTCTCCACTGCCTGAAGCGAATTCTCGATCAGGGCTGCTGTATTTTTAGAAGCTTCTGCAGATTTGCTTGCCAGGTTACGCACTTCGTCCGCAACTACTGCAAAACCTTTCCCTGCCGCTCCCGCTCTCGCTGCCTCGACTGCCGCGTTCAAAGCCAGTATATTGGTCTGGAACGCAATGTCTTCGATGGTCTTGATGATCTTTCCAATCTCTCCGGAAGAAGCGTTGATGTCCGCCATAGCCTGAAGCATATCGCGCATACGGTCATTGCTCTCGCCTGCCTTCTCGCCCACCTGCATGGACTTG
>JAAVYV010000093.1 GCA_022791325.1 Clostridia bacterium | reverse complement strand
GAGGAGTTCGGGTTTGTATTCCAACAGACCCATCTGGTGAGCAACCTGACACTTTTGGAAAACGTGCTGGTGGCAGGATATGTGAGCAAAAAGGACAGCGCCGAAAAGGTAAGGGAGAGGGCGGAAAATCTTCTGCGGCAGATGGATGTGGAGGAAGCGAAAAACAGACTGCCTTCCCAGGTATCCGGGGGCGAGGCACAAAGGGCAGCCATCGCCAGAGCCATGATTGGAAAGCCCGGCCTGCTGTTTGCCGATGAGCCGACAGGGGCGTTGAATCAGGCAAATACCCGTGAAGTCCTCGGCCTTCTGACCGATTTGAACCGGAAGGGCCAGAGCATCCTGATGGTGACCCATGACCTGCGGGCAGCCGCCAGAGGAAACAGGATTCTTTATCTGGAGGATGGAAAGATATGTGATGAACTGGCTTTAGAGCCTTATAACGAAATGGAAGAAAAGCAACGGGAAAGAGACGTAAGCCAATGGCTTTCCGGATTACGTTGGTAAAGCGAAAAGATTTTCTAAGGCGTCAAAATACGCCGCCTAGGAAAATCTAAGTTTCGCTTAGAAGAACGCACAAAGGGAGTGCGTTCTTCCGGCCTGATGCAAGTCAGAGAGGAGATGAGGATAATGGAAAATCAGATGATCATCCGGGCAGGAATGAAAAGGCATAAGGGAAGCCTCTTTGGGATCGCAATCCTTATGTTTCTGACGGCGCTTTCCCTGACAGCGGTACTGATGATTGCTTTTGCAGGGAATAGTTACATCCGGGAAGAGATGGAGAGGGCGGGTTTTGGAGACCTTACCGCATGGACAGCTGATGTGTCGGATATGGAATTCCTGTTGGAAAGCATCCGGGAACAGGAAGGGGTAGAGGCTGCCAAGGTTCAGAGGCTGATTTTTTCGGAATATGAGGCAAACGGCGTGGAGTCTGACAGTGAGGGGCAGATGATTCCGTGGGTATCTTCGGAGAACGGAATTTCCAACTGGAGCAGGTATCATTTCTTTGAAAACGGTCTTTCCGGATATGCGGAAGCTCCGGCAGAAATCGGAGAGCAGGAAGTGTATGTTTCCCCTTCCATGAAATCCATGATGGATCTGGAGCCTGGCGATACAATAACTTTTCCCATAACCAGAGGTGGGCAAAATATCAGTCTTACAGTGGCGGGATATTATGAAGATCCCTTTATGGGCAGCTCAATGATTGGAATGAAGGGGTTCCTGATTTCGGAAAAAACTTATGAGAAGATTCTCTCTGTCATAGAAGAAAGCGGTATGGATGCTTTGGCCAGGGATGGAAGCATGATTCATATGGAAACGGCGGAAGGGATTACCGTTTCAGAGACGAACAAGGTATTGACGACCAATACGCCGCTTTCCATGTATACGGAATTTATCCACAGTGCAGAAACAATCGCAGGCTTTATGATGATTCTCCAGAACGCCTTCAGCGCGCTGTTTGCGGCTTTCGCGGTGGTGCTGTTGGGAGCTGCCCTGGCGGTGATGGGACATAGCATTTCCGGGCTGGTGGAGCAGGAATGGAAAAATTTCGGCATCTTGAAAACCATTGGATTAACCGGAAAACAGCTGGTAGTGCAGGTCATGATGCAGTATATGACAGCCGTGGGAAGCGGTGTGGTGCTGGGAATGCTCCTTGCGATTCCGGTATCAGGCCAGATCAGCCGGATGATGGTTACTACCACAGGGGTACTGCTTCCCATCCGTTTCCCGATTCTGCCCTGTATGGGGGTTCTGGCTGTACTCTTGTTACTATCCGCAGGATTTTGTTTCCTGCGTCTTTTAAGGCTTGGCAGGATCTCGCCTATGGCAGCCATCCGCAGGGAAACCGGAGAGCAGGGAGACGTAAGAAAGCGCAGATATAACCGCAGGATTCCGGACATCCGGGCAAAGGGGCTTACGTTTCATCTGGCACTGCGCCAGGTCTTGACAGGGAGAAAACGTTATATCAGCGCCTGTCTGGTGGCGGCCATGCTGGTGTTCTTCGCTTCTCTGGCAGGCAGGATAAACGGGTGGCTTGGAACAGACGGGAAGGGGATGATGGATGCCTTTAACCCGGCAGATCTTGACTTGGGCGTGCAGGTTATGGGAAAGCTCCCGGCGCAGGAGATGGAGCAGATGGTGCTTTCCTACACGGATATCACAGACAGCTATATGCTGGCCATGCCCAGCGTGTCAGTAAACGGGACAAATTATACAGCCAATGTGATTACGGAGCCGGAGCGGTTCCATATCAGTGCAGGGCAGACCTGTATGGAAGAGGATGAAGTGGTGCTGACAGAGGTTCTGGCCGCAGATCTGGGAGCAGAGGTAGGGGATCTGGTGACAATCCGGGGAAATAAGGGCAGCAGGGAGTTCAGAGTTTCAGGCATTTACCACTGTGCCAATGACATGGGGGCAAACTTGGGGATGAACAGAGAAGGGTATCTCTCTATCGGGGAGGATGATGTCGTCGGAAGTTGATGGTGCCAACTGGATCGCCCT
>JAAVYV010000045.1 GCA_022791325.1 Clostridia bacterium | reverse complement strand
ATTTTTTTGTTTTCACAAATACAAGTCCTTTAGAATACAGTAAAATAGGAGGATTTTGTATGTGTGAAAAAGTGAATTTTAATGTAATAGAAAAGAATAAAAATAGCAATATAGAAGATATCGTGAAAAGTATAGAAATAATTGTTAATAAGCTAATTGTAAATGAATTTGTTAATACTGTTGATTAAAGCTACTTATTTTTGTATAATATGCTTGTACGAAATGAGTAGTTTACCGATTGGAGGGTAAACTTATGAAAGTTGCTATATATTGCAGACTTTCTCGTGAAGATGATGACAAACTTCATGAAAACGATGAAAGCGAAAGTATCCAAAATCAAAAATCTATGCTAATTAACTATGCAATAGAAAGGAGTTGGGATATTTATAATATTTACTGTGATGAGGACTATTCTGGAATCGACAGTGAAAGACCTGAATTTAAAAAATTATTAGCTGATAGCGAAAGTCATAAATTTGATATTGTACTTTGTAAAACACAAAGTAGATTTACTCGTGATATGGAAATTGTTGAAAGATACTTACATAACAAATTTATTGAATGGAACATACGATTTGTAAGTCTTGTAGATCATGTTGATACATTAGATAAAGGAAATAAAAAATCAAGACAGATTAATGGTTTAGTTAATGAGTGGTATTTAGAGGATTTATCAGAAAATATTAGAAAGACATTTGACAGTAAAAGAAAACAAGGATTACATATTGGCTCTTTTGTATGCTATGGCTATAAAAGAAGTACAGAAAATAAAAATAAACTTGTTGTTGACAAAGAAGTTTCTGATATTATTAAATTGATTTTTAACCTTTATGAACAAGGAAATCGGTGTTACAAAAATTGCTCAAATATTAAATGATAAAGGAATTCTAACTCCTACTAAATATAAGCAATCACAAGGAATTAATTTTAAAAATCACGGCAAAAATATTGACTATTGGTGTGAATCTACAGTCAGTAAAATACTGAAAAATGAAGTTTATATTGGTAATTTAGTACAAGGCTATAACAAAAAGGTTAGTTATAAATCTAAAAAAATGGTAAATCAGCCTAAATCAGAATGGATTATTGTAGAAAATACTCATGAACCTATTATTACTAAAGAGCAATTTTACAAAGTTCAAGAGATTTTTAAAAGTAAGACAAGAAGATGTAAAAATGGCGAAATTCATTTATTTGCTAATAAGTTAGTATGTTTGGATTGTGGTACAAAACTTTATAAATGCCAAAATGATAGAGGTTACATTTATTTTTCTTGTAAAGGCTCTAAAAAGCTATATGGAACTTGCACTACACATTCTATTGGTTATAAAAATCTTAAAAATCTAGTTACTGAGAAAATCAAAGAGAAAATTTTAGCATTTTATGACTTTGATAATATCTCTGATGAGTTATTTGTTTCAAGCGATAACTTAAATAAAGCAAAATTGCTAGAAAATAAAAAAGAAACTTTATCTAAAGATATGGAAAATATTAATAAAGCAATAAAAGAGCTTTATTTAAACAAAGTAAGTGGTAAAGTTCCAAAAGATGTATTTGAAGATTTAAACTCCTCTTTTCTACTTGATAAATCAACAAAACAAAAAGAACTAACAAAAGCCCAAAATGATTTATCAAATTTAAAAGAAAAAGAATTAAACAGTAAATTTATAAAAGAACAAAAAGAAAAGATAATTAATCACTTTAAGGATTTTAAAGAGCTTAATTATGATATTGTAAATAGCTTTATAGATTATATTGAAATTGGAGAAAAGAACAAAAAAACAAATTCACAAGATGTTGTAATTTATTGGAATTTTTAGGCGAAACTATAGTAATTTTAGGCATTTTATGGTATAATATTAAGGTATGAAAAAGAGAAATTTTAGGAGGTTTTTATATGTCTAATGAAGAAAATTATATAATTGAAAATGAAACAACTGATGTCGCAAAAAAGCAAGAATATTGGAATACTGGTATTGGATTAAATAAAGTTGATAATTTAGAGCCTTCTAAATATTTGTTAGATTTATCTCAAAAGAATATCAATGGTGAACTAAAATACTATGAAGTAGAAAACTTATTAAAAACATATTATGAAACACAAAACTCTACTGATATAAATATTCAAAAAGAAAAAGAATGTGATTTAGTATCTTTAAGAATAGCACAGCTTTTAGAAGATAAGAGTTTCGGTTTTAGCCCTATTACATTAAAGAATATTCATAGATATTTATTTAAAGACATATATGATTTTGCAGGCAATTACAGAGATTATAATATTTCTAAAAAAGAACCTATCCTAAATGGTGAAACTGTAAAATATGTAAATTATCAAGACATAGAAAGTTATTTCGAATATGATTTTAAAGAAGAAAAGGAATTTGATTACTCAAAACTAAATAATGATGAATTAATAAAACATATTGCAAAATTCACTTCAAGTATTTGGCAGGTACACCCTTTTGCAGAAGGCAACACAAGAACAACAGCAGTATTTATTGAAAAATATCTTAATAATATGGGCTTTAATGTTAATAATGATATGTTTAAAGAATATAGTTTATATTTTAGAAATGCACTAGTTCGAAGTAATTATGCAAATATTCCAAAAGGAATTTATCCTACATTTGACTATTTAATAATGTTTTTTGAAAATTTATTACAATGTAAAAACAATGAACTTAAAAATAGAGAATTATATATTAAAGAATTATTTGAAAATAATGAAAATTAGTTATTTATGGGGAGTAGTTTATGTTATATGAAGATAGAAATCAGTCTAAATTAATAGAAAGAGCTTTAGTTAATGATAGATTAAAGAATAGATTTTTGAAAAATAAAAGCAGGCAAAATTTAGTAAGTGATGATGTTTTACAACTAAAAGATTATGAATTTAAAAAAGTACCTATTAGCAGAATTGGCGATAGTGGAGAATTATTATTAGCAATCAATAAAAATAACCAATCAGAAAAATACATTGTTAAGCATGAATATATTGATTGTGCCTGTAATGAATTTATGTATAGCAAATTAGGACAGCTATTAGGATGCAAATTTGCAGATGTAAAATTTTTTGATACTTTAACACCACCATTAAATCCTATGTTTACTACTGAAGATGTTGTAGGAATAGAATATCTTGAATTAGAAAGCGAAAATGTGAAATTTAATATCATAAAAGATAAATGTAAAAATGTAGAAGACTATTTTAGATATTTAGCAATAAGTAAGTTATTTTTTGATGATGATTCTTATGAAATAGTTATGGATAAAAACAATTATATTTACAAAATAGATAATTCTTCAACATTCTGCATTTCAAATTATACATTACAATCTATTTATATTAATTTTGATAAAGAAATAAATGGCATGAATATTAATATTGAAGAATTTACAAAAAAACAATTTAATAGACAATTAGATTATTATAAATCGCAAAATTATATAAATTATGAAGATTCATTAATATATGTTAAAACAAACTATGGTATAGAATATGAAAAATATTTTTTAGAACCTTTTTTTGCTTTGTATAATTTAGATTTAAATAAAATGAATGATATAATAAATACTCTATGTTATTTTTATCCAAATTATGTTGGTGATTATTATAAAAAGTATATAAAGATTACACAAGATAAAGTTAAAGAATTTTTAGAGAAAATCAAGCAGAATTAGGATATATTACAAACCCACCCCATGGTCTGTATAGTAAGCACCAAGGCCAGCCTTTTCAATTTCTTCAGGGCAAACTCCATCAGTTAATTGGTGTACTATTGTTCCAACCATTTCCAAGTGAGCAAGTTCTTCTGTTCCAACATCATTTAAAATAGCTTTAGCATTTTGATCTGGCATACCAAATCTTTGTGATAAATATCTTAAAGAAGCGGCAAGTTCACCATCAGGGCCACCGTATTGGCTAATTATAAACTTAGCAAGTCTTGGGTTTGGGCATTTTATATTAATTGGGTATTGCAATACTTTATTATAAGTCCACATTAGAAATTCCCCCTTTCCCATGGCCACCCTTGGTTCATGTTGGGGGAATTATAACTCTAAATTATTAAATTTATATTTTATATTAATTATATCATCATCTATTATGATTTTATCTATTAATTTAAAAACTAAGCTCTTATTTTCTTCATTTATAGTATCAAATTTCAGTAATTCTTTCATTGTCTGTTGTAGTTCTTTTGGATTCAATTCTTCTCTATTTTCTTTTTCTTTTGAAAATAGAGCTATTTCACTATCTAATTTCTTTTGTTGTTTTTCATATTTAGCTATTAATACTTTAAATGTTTCTATTGAAATAGTACCTTCAATTTTATCTTCATACAAACTAGAAATAGTTTTATTTAGTTCTTCTTTTTTCTTTGATAATTTTGCTAATTCTTGCTGTGTATTATTTTTAACTTGCAATGTAGGATATTTTAAGTCTTTAAAATTTAAATATTTATTTATGTTTTTCTTTAATGAAATTGCAACCATTTCTAAAAGTTCCGATTCTTTTAAATGAATATTAGAACAAAACTTCTTTCCATATTTCTTATAACTAGAGCAAATACATCTAAAAACTTTTCCATGATTTTTATTATAGGTAATTCTACTACCACATTTACAAAAAACTAATCCTGTTAATAAATGTTTATTTCTATTAGAGTAGTTCCACTCATTAGTTTTTTTATTTAGCATTTCCTGAACAGTATTAAATGTATTTCTATCTATAATAGCCTCATGATTATTTTGGATTACTACTTGTTCATCCTTAGCTACTTTTACAATTTTCTTTATTTTGTAATTCACTTTTGTATATTGCATTTGTACTAAATCACCTACATAAATTCGATTTCTTAGTATTTTACTTATAACAGTACTACTCCATTTATAGGTAGCATTGGAATGTGGATTATAGTAATTACTGTTTGCTTGTTTATATTTTAAAGGTGTTTCTATGTCTAATTCATTTAACTTTTTTGCAATTTTAGTCTTAGAATAACCAGATTTATATAAATCAAAAATCATTTTTACATTATTTGCTACATTTTCATCTACCAATATCTTATTTTTATTTGCTGAATCCTTTTTATATCCATATGGTAAAAATGCTTTTATACATTCTCCATTAATTGCTTTTGTTAGAATAGTGGAACGGACTTTGTTTGATGTATCTTTTGCATACATATCATTTATTACTGCTTTAAATGGTGTCATATCATTGTTTGAATTTCGTTTATCAAATGTATCTACATTATCATTTACTGCTATATATCTTACATTTTTCGCGGGGAATATCTTTTCAATATAATTACCGTGTTTCTATGTAATCTCTACCTAATCTCGATAAATCTTTTGTTATTACAAGGTTGATTTTTTTCTCATCAATATCTGTAAGCATTCTTTTAAAATCTGGTCTATCAAAATTAGTTCCAGTATAGCCATCATCTTTATAAATATCAACCAATCTCCAACCTTTTTTAGTAACTATAGACTTTAAATATTTAATCTGGTTTTCGATACTTTCAGACTGTCCATTATATTTATCATCTTTTTCATCTTCTCTAGATAATCTAGCATATATTGCAACTTTCCATATCTCGTCATTTAATATGTTGAAATAGTTATTATATAACTCTTGCATTACAACCTCCTTATCTTAGAGTTATTTAAATAACTACTTATCTACTTTAAATATTCTATATCTTGTTGCTCTTTATTACAATATAATTTTGAATAATTTTCATTTATCCATTCTTGTATTACTTCTGTTAAAGATTTTCCTTCTTTTGTATAGCTTTCTATAATCTTTTCTTCCAAGTAAAGTCACCTCTATTTAATATATATTAAGGCAAAATAAAAAAATCTACTTTTAAAAGCAGATTTTTTATATTTAGTTCAAAAAGTGTTTACACTTTTTATGCATAGTAATTTATATAGATTTTTTCGCCAAAATCTATATATTGCATTATAGTTTCATCCTATACCAATGTCAATGAGTTGAAAAAAATTTTGATAGGAACACAAATTAAAAATAATTGCATTTTGTGTTTATAACATTTTTAATTATAATATTCTAAGCATTTTTCTTCCAATAATTTAAAATTACAACTTAAACCCTTGTAAAATTTTGATATTTTATTATTTTTATCATTACTTACTATATTATAGATTTTGGTAGCTTTATTCATTATTTTTTGTTTATTATCTGGTTTATTTATATATGAATATTGCTCAGAAAGTAATCTTTTATATCCATAACTTTTATTTTTTATATCTAATAAATAAACACTTTCTTGAGGTACTGGAATCATATCTGAAAATCTTATAATTCCTAAATCATTTTTTGTTTTCTCATTTATTATTTTAAAAAAAGTTAAGTTATCTTTATAAGTTTTATGTTTTTGTTTTGGTGAAAATAAAGGAGCAAAATAATAATGTTCTTCTACTATTAGAACTACTCCAATATAAGGTCTTTTTTCATTTTTATTGTAAGCAATATGTTTATCAAATTGGCTTAAATATTCTATGTAATTATCATCTATAATATAAAAATTCAATTTTCCTATTCTCAATTTCTTACTGTTTTTCATATATTCCTCCATTTATAAAGATAGAGGATACTTAAAAATAAGTACCCCCATAATTTTTTAAGAAAACTCGTTTATAGTTTAAAACTAAAGGCTCGTTTCTAACCTAATGTTCAATAGGATATTCGTTTATAGAATTCACATTCTAAAGGCTCATATCTAACCTAATGTTTAAATTGCACTTGTTTATGATTTTAATCAAAGGTTTGTGCTAACCTAGTTTATTTGATAAAATTAATTTATCAATATTAGTATATTCATTATACACTTTTTTATTTATGAAATCAATAGTTTTTATTGCATTTTACATAAAAATATGATAAACTCTATAAAGATAAAATTTTATAATCTCCTATAAGAAAAATCAAAGGGGTTAATATAGTAACTATTAACAATGCAAAATGAAAGTCAATTGACAAGGAGGATATGACTATGAGTAAAATAATTGCTATGCTTGAGAATGAAGATCGAGAATTAAATATGTCTTTGTATGATTTTATTGATGAGCAATATCGGAAAGCAAATCCAATAATGGTCTGTCATGTGACAGAAGAAGAATACAACAATATGAAAAAGCAAATCAAAGCAGGCTACTTAAATGAAAGATTACCAAGGGCTACAACTGAAGAAGATATAGGATACAATAAATTTCGTTATGTAATAGTATATAATAGAATTTCGAATAATTTATTGGTATCTGATTATGATAATCCAGGCAAAATAGGAAGTTACACAATAGACGAAGAAGGTATTCACTATGACGAAAAAGGATATCAAATCACAAATCATCCTATGCAACGATTTTTTGCATCTTCATGTAATACTTTAAAAGTATATACAACGGAAAGCTACAAAGAAATTATTGCACATTATGAAACACGACAGACAAGAGAAGAATTAATTAAAGAAAAAACAAGGGAATTAATTGAATTAATAGGAAAAAGTTGTCATAATTGTAATTCTATGTGTTGTGGAGGTCTAGCAGATGCTAGTGATTGCAGTAAATGGTCTCATATCATTAGTTGAAATATTTTTTGACTAACCAATATCAAAAAAAATATTCAAAAATAGAGAAACTGATTTTATAGTTTCTCTATTTTTGAATTAATATACTTTTCTACTAAAATTTTATTTATTGAACTTGGCATTTTAGTACCTCCATAATTCTATTTTATAGTTTTATTTATCAATACTAGTATATTAATTGTATACTTTTTTATTTGCAAAATCAAGAGATTTGCTCGTCTTTTTTCCTTGTTTAAGCCACAATTTTTCAATGGTGTCTTAAACTGTAGAAAATTAGCTTGTCAAAATCCTTATATATTAATATTTTCAATAACTATTAATATGAAAAAAATATTTTCAAAAAAATTATAAAAATTTCATAGTTTTTCTTTCATTTTTTCTATTAGTTTATACACAAAATAGTAGATAAGTAGTTACTCCCAAACCAAACGAAGCCCATGGTTCTTCTATCCATCTCCACTTATTGCAAGGGAAATTAATTGTTAGAGGTCCATAAACCATTTGGTATTTTTCTTTTAATTCGTGTAATTTAGTTGCATATTCTCTATGAAGGCAAAGTGCTTTTTCGTCATCAACATGTGTGTCTAAATATTCAGCAAGTTCAACAACAGCAAAGCTTAGGCAACGAATTTGCTGAATCATTTCTTCACGAGATATTTCTCTTTCAGGACATGTTTCTGGCTCTATATAAGTGAACTCATAAGAATACATAGGAACTCTAGGAGCCATACCTTTTTCACAACAACAATTATAATTATTGTTATCCATTCCAAAACCAGCAGGAATTGCAACTTCATTTGGATAATCTTCATTTTCTACCATCATATTGTCATTATTATTCATCATACAACCAGCATTACATTTATGACAGCAATTTCTATAATCTCTATTATTCTCTAACATTTATTACACCCCTCTTTCACAGTATTCATAGCTTTTATGAAAGCCATTTCCTCTATAGATTGGCAAGGTGAATATGGTGAAACAAGTTCAGGGAAAATTGTACCCATTTTTAAACCAACACATGGAGTAAATGTTTTATCTAAAAATTGTATTGGAACATAACTTTGTGCAAGCATAGGGTTTTCAGGGAAAACTGATTCGCCACTTTTAAAGCCACAATTGCAAGCATCATCATTATGATCTGTATAATAGTCAGCTTTAACGCCACATTCATCGCATGCTGTTTCAATTATTTTTTTATTATAATTTCTTTGACAGCAACAATTTCTATATCTACAATTATACATATTTTATCCTCCTTTTATAATTTGTATATAATATATAATATTAATAATATATATAAAAAGTGAGTAAAAAGTCGAATAAACTCTAAATTATGTCGATAAAAATGGTCAAAATATCTAGACGTATAGGGGAAAAAGATATATAATATGGAGAAAACATAAAATAGTAAAGGAAGAAATATACTATGAATAATTTAAAGGAACATTATAGAATGGATAGAAATGCTATAGAAGAATCTTTTATTAATCAAATGTGCTTGAAAAAGGATAAAGAATATGAAGAATGGGCAGATAATGTAGGAATTGAAATAATAGAATACTTTTTAAAAAAATATAAAGGAATAACCATAGAAATGCCAAAAGCAAGAGAAAAATCACCTAAAAGCTTATTAGGAAAAATAAAAAACTTGCAAATAGAAAGATTATCTAAATTATATGCACTAGAAGGAATAGAAGAAGAGGACAAAAATAAATTATATACATTAATAAAAGAAAGAATATATGAAAATGAAGAATTAAATGTAATATACACATTAGCTCCAATAAAAACCTTATTATATAATGAAATAGAAAAGCTAAATATAAAAGAGTTTGAAGAAAGAATAATGATAAGAGGTATTAGTAACAGTACAAAAACAGCATTACTAAGAATATTAGTAGGAAAAATACAAAATAGCAAAATACCAGAAAAAGAAGAGATATTGGAAGAACTAGACAAGAAATATGGTAAGAAATCTGCAATTAAATCTGGCATAATAGAAGATGATATTATACGTTATAGTAGTATTGAAGCACTAAAAGGAAACCAAATAAAAATTAATAGATTAAAAGATGAAATGACCTTTTTAAAAGCAAATGACTTAAGAGGTATGAAATTTGTTGTAGTAGATGTGCCAGATAATTTAGAAACAAATAATAGAAAAATTAAAGAAATATTAAAAATAAGAAAAGAAACTAAAGATAGCAAGAAAAAAGCTACATGTACAGAGCTTGCAATAATAGAAATAGGAAAGGAATTTTATGAAGATTTAGCAACAAATAAAAATCTTCTAAAAAAATTAAATATGCAAGTAATACCAGACTCCAACAAGCATAAGAAAAAATCTGATGGATATGAAGCAGAGCATATTAAGTTTTATAATAGAACCAATCCACAATATACACTAGAAGTACAATATAAATCTGAATATGTAGAAACAATATGTAGGGGAGAAGGAATAGCATCACATCAAAATAGACCAGGCAAAAAAAGAATTTTACCACATGCAATTAATAACATAGAATTAATAGAGAAATTAGCATACACACTTCCAAAATATAAAATCTTTAGAAGAGACGAAAATGGAATAAAAGTGCAAAAATTTGACATGTTAAGAAATGTAATGGGGTATTATCAAGGTCAAATATTACCCAAAAGCGAAGAATATGAAAAAGTAATGAAAGTATTTAATTATGATAAAAAAGAAAATATACAAACTGAAAGATGATATTAAAAAATAAATGAAAATAGCAAGTAATTTTAAGTTTTGATATTTTACTTAATGTTAAACAAAAATATTTTTAAGAACAATAAATTTAAACAAAGTAGTAAATTAATATACTAGGTAAAATTGTAAATTAATTAGTATTAATATGTTAAAAAAGTACAGAAACTTAAACAACTAGTATCTTGCTATTTTTAATTTTGTATAGTAAAATATAAAAAATGTTAATTTTAGGAAATAAAGTATACAAAACCGAAAATCCTATAACCATCCTGTAGCAAATTTTGGACATTAAGCACAATTATGTTACAGAATAAAAAAGAAAGAAGGCACAAATGTATAGTATAGAAGAATATGATACCCAAAAAACAAAAGTATTAAAATATGCACTATATAAAAAAAGAACAATAAGAGAAATAAAAACAAAATTTAGAAGTGTAATAAATGAAGAAATGCTAGAAGACATTTTACAAGAACTAGAGGAAAATGGTTACATAGGAGATGAGATGTACATAAAAAAAGCAGTAAATGAATATATAGCACTTAAAAATTTATCAATAAAAGAACTAAAATATAAGCTTTCATCAAAAGGGGTACAAAATACTTTGATAGAAGAATATATTTCAGAAAATATAGAAGAACTAGAAGAATACGAAAGAAAATCTGCTGAAAATATAACAATAAAAAGAGCAGTAAACATGGATGAAAATGATATAAGGGCATACCTAATGAAAAAAGGATATAAAGAAGAAAATATAAAAGAAGCAATAGCAAAAATAGAAGAATAGGAAGGTAAAACAATGCAAAATGTATTAACATTACAAACAAAAAAATATAATTTAAAGCTAGAAAATTTTGAAGGGCCACTTGATCTATTATGTCATTTGATAGATAAAAACAAAATGAATATATATGACATAAACCTAAACGAAATAACAGACCAATATATAAATTACATAAACCAAATGGAAGAAATGAATTTAGAAATAACAAGTGAATTTTTAATAATGGCATCAACACTTGTATACTTAAAATCAAAAAGTTTACTTCCAACAGAAGTAGAAGACGAAAAAGAGCTAACAGAAGAAGAATTACTTCAAAGGATTATAGAATACAAAAAATACAAAGAAATATCAAAAAAGCTAAAAGAAAATTATGAAATATTCTCAAAAAGAAGTTACAGAATACAACAAGAAATAGAACTACCAAAACAAAAACTAGAAAAAAGCTATCAAAAAGAAATAATATCACAGATATATGCACAAGTTATAGAAAAAAATAGTAGCAGACTAAACAAAAACGCCAAAAACATAGAAAAAATAGCAATAACAGACACATATACAGTAGGAAGTAAAGTAAAAGAAATGTTTAGAGAATTACTAAGAAAACCAAAATTCATATTCAACAAACTATACAAAGTATCAGAAACCAACAAACAAGAAGTAGTAACAGCCTTCACAGGATTACTAGAACTATCAAGAAGAAGCAAAGTAACAACCACGCAAGAAGAACTATTCGGCGACATCATCGTAGAAAAAGCAAAAAGAGTAGGATAGTAGCATTTAGGGGGACGGTAGCATTGGGGACGGTTCGTAATCGGAAACAAGATAGAGAAGAACCTCAAGAGGAAATACAAAAATAATCTGGCTAGATTAGGAACTGTCCCCAACGCGGAAGCCAAAAAGAAAAAACAAAAAAACTATTGCAATATTATGTGAAATATGTTAAAATAAATCTAGTAACAATCTGGAAATCCAAAGAGATTCATTTCAAATCTTGGAGGATAATCCTCCAAGATAATATCAAGGAGGAAAAACAAAATGGCATCAAGAAGAACAGAAAAGCAAAAAATGTTAAGAGCGTATGAAGCAGAGCAGAAGAAAGAGAGAATACAGGAAGAACTTGAGCGTCGCCAGGAAGAAGAAGCGGAGAAGGCAGCTTACTATGACTATGACACATATAAAGAAGAACAAAAGAAAGAAGAAGAACGCAAGAAGTGCCAGCTTGAAGCATGTTTGGGTCTGTTATACGAAATTGAAATGTCCGAGGCAACGTATGAGTTGGAAAAAATGCTGAGAAGTATGCAAGGACAGGCTGATTATTGATAGCCAAAAGTTTTACAGGCAAGAGATAAGTTCTCTTGCCTGTAACCGTATAAAAAAGAAAAAACTGGAAAAACTAATAAAAAATAACCAAAAAAGGAGGTTATTATGATATTAGTTTTTATTTTTTTAAGTCTATTAATAGCAACCTCAATATTATTTTTAATACTAATAACATCAACCATAAAAATAAAAATAGAAAATTTAAAACTAGGAAATACAATAAAAGAAAAGCGGAAAATATAAAATACTAATCCAAATATACTTTTTAAATAAGATAAAAATATTCTCAATGAAACTAAACAATAAAAAAATGAAAAAAATATATTCAAGCAAACAACTAGAAAAAATAGATTTAAGCAAAATAACAAAAAAAATACCAATAAATAAATCTTCACTAATAAAAATACTAAAACTAAAAATAAATATAGAAACTCTAAATTTAAACTTAGAATTAGGAATTCAAGATGCATTACTTACATCATATGCAGTAGCAATAATTAGTAGTGCCATTGGAATAACAGTACCACATATAGTAAAATCCAATAACATATATAAATGCAAATATAAAATACTACCAGTCTACAATTACGTAGACACAATTAATTTACAATTAAATAGCATAATATGTATAAAAATAGTAAATATTATAATATTAATATATAGCCTAATAAAAGAGAAAAAGCAAGAACAGATAAAACCAGCAATATAAAACAGTAATTACAAAACCATAATATAAAAGTAAAAAAATTACAATTTATGTCAAGAAATATTGAATAAAAAAAATAAATATGATAAGTATATTAGCTCGTAAGCAAGGCTATGCCACTTTTATTCCATTATAGGAAAATACACTATTTTAAACTAAAATTTTAGGGGGCAACTAGTAGCTAATGCAAAAGGCGAAACCAGTTTATTGTTTTATACCTAAAAAATGTATATGTAGCTAAAAACTGATACATAATAAAAATAATATATCGAAAGGAGCAGTGAAAAAACATGAATGAACATCCAATAGAAGGCCTAATGTTAACAGCCATGAATTCAATTAAAGATATGGTAGATGTAAACACAATAATAGGAGAGCCAATAGAAACCTCAAACAATATAATTATAATACCAATATCAAAAGTAGGATTTGGCTTTGCCGCAGGAGGAAGTGAATTTAGTACAGAAACAATAAATGAATATAATAAGAAAGAAAAAGACGAGCAAATTAGCTACAAATTACCATTTGGAGGAGGAAGCGGAGCAGGAGTAAGTATAGCACCAGTAGCATTTTTAGTAATACAAGCAAACACTGTAAAGCTATTACCAATAAACCATAGTAGTGCAATAGATAGGCTATTAGACTATGTACCAGACCTAATAGAAAAAACAAACAATATACTAAATAAACAAATGAACAACAAAAAAGAAGAAAAACAAAATGAAGAAAAAAGAAAAGAAAGAGAAAGAAGAGAAGAAAAAGAAGAAAGAAAACAAAACCGATCTAGCGAAGAAATAGAACTAAGAACACCATATATAGAACCAGAGCAAAGCACAATAATAATACCAAACACTACAAAAGTGCAACCCAGAAAAGCCAAAATGCAAAAATATGAATTTGAATATGATGAGACAGAAAGCGAAGAATAAATAAAGCGCACGGTAGGGACGGTCCTTTTCGTTCCGAAATCGGAACGAAAAGGACCGTCCCTACCGTGCGTCCAACTGTGTGTATTGAAAAAAAAATACATATATGTTAAAATGCAATCATAGTAAAATTAAGGAGAAGATATGCAAAATTTAAAAAAAGAAGTTCAATATATAAAGGGTGTAGGGCCTAATAGGGCTGAACTATTAAATAAACTAGGAATTTCTACTTTAGAAGACTTAATAACATATTATCCACGTGAATACGAAGACAGAGGAAAGCCAAAAAAGATTGCAGAAGTATGTAATGGAGAAGAATGTTTAATAGAGGGACTTGTTGTATCAAGAATGAGTGAACAAAAAATAAGAAAAAATATGACAATATATAAGCTAATTGTAAGAGATGATACAGCAGTGTGCTTAATTACATGGTTTAATCAATCTTACTTAAAAAACAAATTTACATTAGGAAAAAAATACAAATTTTATGGAAAAGTATCAAATAAATTTGGAAAAATAGAAATGAATTCACCTGTTTTTGATGAAGAAGAAACAAATAAAAACACAGGAAAAATAATACCAATTTATCCATTAACATATAAACTTTCACAAAATACAATAAGGTCAGTAATAGAAAATGGTTTAAATGCTATAAAAAATGAAGGTGGTTTAGAAGAAACTCTGCCTCAATATTTAATAGAAGAATACAAATTGTATGATATTAACACAGCCACAAACAAAATACATTTTCCACAAAATTTTGAAGAATTTGAAAAAGCAAGGAATAGGTTAGTATTTGAGGAACTATTATCTATGCAAATGGCATTAATGAGCTTAAAAAATAAATATACAAAACAAGAAAAAGGAATTGCATATAGTAAAGAAATAAAAATGTCTGACATAATAAATGACTTACCATTTAAACTAACCAAAGCACAACTTAATGTATTAGAAGAAATAGATAATGATATGGAAAGTGGGAAGCCAATGAATAGACTCTTGCAAGGAGACGTAGGATCACGGAAAAACAGTAATAGCAATGATATCAGCATATAAAGCAGTAAAATGTGGTTTTCAGGTAGCAATAATGGCACCAACCGCAATACTTGCAAGCCAACACTTAGAAAGCTTTAATCAAATACTTTCAAAATATGGAATAAAAAGCGAACTATTAATAGGAAGCATTACAAAAAAGAGAAAAGAAGAAATATTAAAAAGGCTAGAAAATGGAGAAATAGATATCTTAATAGGAACACATGCATTATTAGAAGAAAATGTAGTTTTCAAAAAATTAGGATTAGTAGTAACAGATGAGCAACACAGGTTTGGGGTAAGGCAAAGAAGCACTATAGCCTCAAAAGGAGAAAATGCAGATGTACTAGTAATGACAGCAACTCCAATACCAAGAACCTTAGCACTAATATTATATGGAGACCTAGACATATCTATAATAGATGAACTTCCACCAAACAGAAAAAAAATAGATACATTTGCAGTAACAAAAACGATGGAGCAAAGAGTAAATAACTTCATAAAAAAACAAATAGAAGAAGGAAGACAAGCATATATAGTATGTCCACTAGTAGAAGAAAATGAAGAAATAAATGCAAAATCAGTATTAGAACTTGCCGAAAAATATAAAACTCAAATTTTCCCAGAATATAAAGTAGAATACTTACATGGAAAAATGAGGCCAACAGAAAAAGATGAAATAATGCAAAATTTCAAAGAAGGAAAAATAGACATACTAATATCAACAACAGTAATAGAAGTAGGGGTAAATGTTCCAAATGCTAGTATAATGGTAATAGAAAATGCCGAAAGATTTGGCTTAGCACAACTTCATCAATTAAGAGGAAGAGTAGGACGTGGAGAATATAAGTCTTACTGTATACTAAAATATCAAGGCTCATCAGAAGTAATAAGAAAAAGAATGAAAACAATGGTAGATACAAATGATGGTTTTGTAATAGCAGAAAAAGACTTAGAATTAAGAGGAAGCGGAGAATTTTTTGGAACTAAGCAACATGGAATACCAGAATTTAAAATAGCAAACTTGTTTGAAGATATGAAAATGCTAAAAATGGTACAAAGTTTAGCAATAAAAATAGAAGAGGAAGATCCAAAACTGGAATTGGAGAAAAATAGTAAACTGAAAAGGTTAGTTGAAAATAAATTTAGTAATAGGATAGAAATATAAAAGTTACATAAAACACTTCACAGCTGGATATTAATATGATATAATATATTTATATAAAAATATTTTCTAAAAGGAGGAACTTTTTATGACAGCCCATACAATTTGTTACGAATGCAATTTTCCTTGCGAAAGAGCAGGAAAGAAATTAAGTAGTCAGGCCCGGGAATGTAACGGATGGAAGGATCCAAAATTTGTTGGTTGTTGTGGATTAGAAAGTCCTGAAGAATGCACTAAACGAATGAAAAAAGAGCGAAGAGAGTATGAAAGGAGTAAACCTTTAACTACACCAATGTATAGTGCACTAAAAAAAGCAGGCTTTATTTAAGCCAGAAGGATGTTTACCTAAAGTGATAGGTAAGCATCCTTAATTATATATTGCAAACTATTAAGTAAAAAAATTTACATAAAAGACATATTACTTACTTAGGAGCGAATAATTTAACATGTAGCGTAGCAAAAAACGCTTTCTTATGCAGATAAATAAAATTTTTGCTGGCAAAAAAAGTGTCAAAATTTGACTTTTTTAGTATAATATGCTATAATGAATTAGTGGCGCGTGAAAAACAAGCGTCAGGAAGGATGTTGAAAAATGGAAAATAATAGTAATAGTGCCCTGAAAATTAATCAGGTAATAGCAGTATTGACAATACTAGTAATTTTAGGCACAAGTGTACAATTATTTAATATGAAAGGAACCAAAGCACAAATTGCTAAAATTAATATACAAGAAGAAGTAAAAGAAAACATAAAAGTAGCAAAAAGCTACGAAAGAACAGTAAAAGTAACGTCAAGGTCAGAAATAAATAGAACAGCAAAAGTAGAATCAAATATACAAGAAAATAAAAATGAAGAGTTAGTATCAAGCTCAGAGCTAACTAGAACACAAAAGGTAACATCAAGGTCAGAAGCAAATAGAACAGAAAAAGAAAACAAAATACCACAAGCAGTAAGAAAATATAAAAAAATTGAAGAAATTACAATATCAACAAATATGGACTTAAGCGTAAGATGCGGAATATCAAAAGATGACTTTAATAAATTAATGTCAAACTTAAGAGTAGATACATCAGGTTTTTTCAAAAGAAATAGCAATACAATATATGAACTATGTGAAAAATATGAAATAAATGAAATATTTTTCTGTGGACTAATAGCAGCAGAATCAGGATGGAACATAGCTTCAAGCCATAGAAAAGCAAACAATTACATCAGTATGATGTCAAAAGGAAAATTAATAAGATATTCATCAGAAGCAGAAGGACTAGAAGCAGCAGCAAAACTATTACACAGTAGATACTTAACTAAAGGAGGTTCTTGTTACTCTGGTAAAACACTATCAGCAGTACAAAAACGTTTCTGCCCAAACTCAAATACATGGGTTGGTTTAGTATTTGGTTGTATGAAACAAGTATTAAAATAAGATACAAAAATTTCCAGAAAAAGTTTTTGAAAAATATTGACATAATTTTTAGGAATATGTATAATATAATAAAGATAACAAAAAGAGTTATTAAAAGAGGTGTACTGCTACCAAAAGTGCAGAGCTTTAAAAGAGGTATATCACTACCATAAAAGTGAAGTTTTAAAAGAGGTGTACTGCTACCAAAAGTGCAGAGTTTTAAAAGACAAAATAGGGGCTAACAAAAATAATGTTGGCTCTTATTTTGTCTAAATTTTTTATATTAGGAGGAAAAATGAAAAAGCAGAAATTAAACTTTTATGAAGTAGATGATGAATATGCCAATAAAAGAAAGGTGTTGCAATTTTAAGTTTTTAGAAAGTATATGTATAAAATACAATAAAAATAATTGTAATTATAGTATAAAAAAATAAACATAAAAGGCATAAAAAATATTGATAAATACATTTCATACTGGTATAATAAAATAAATTTAATGGGAAGGAAGAAATTAAAATGGGATTAACAATAAAAAATGTAAATAAAAGCTACGGAGACAAAAAAGTAGTTGATAACATCAGTTTAGAAATTAATAAGCCAGGTGTATATGGCTTACTAGGAACAAATGGTGCAGGTAAAACTACTACAATTCGTATGCTTTTAGGAATATTAAAAAAAGATTCAGGCGAAATTAATTGGAATGGTAAAGAAGTAAAAAGAAAACATGTAAACTTTGGGTATTTACCAGAAGAAAGAGGTGTGTATCCAAAAGTAAATGTATATACACAACTTATGTATTTTGCAAAATTAAAAGGAATGAAAGAAGAAAAAGCAGATGAAGCAATAAAATACTGGATGAAAAGGTTAGAAGTAGAAGAATACATGAATATGACAGCAGAAAAGTTATCAAAAGGAAATCAACAAAAAATACAGTTTATAACAGCAGTAGTACACGACCCAGAACTTATAGTATTAGATGAGCCATTTTCAGGATTAGACCCAGTAAATACAGAAATAATTAGAAATGTAATATTAGAGCTAATAAAAAAAGGAAAATACATAATAATGTCAGCGCACCAAATGAGTGTAGTAGAAGAGTTCTGCAGTGATGTACTAATATTAAATAAAGGTAAAACAGTATTACAAGGAAACCTAAAGCAAATAAAAGACAGTTATAAAGCAAACAAATTATATATATCTACTAAACAAGATATAAAACAATATATAAAAGAGCAAAACTTAAATATATATTTAGAAAAAGACAATGAATATGAAATAGATATAAAAGAAGAAGAGCAAGGTTATAAACTATTTAATGTACTTGCTAAAAACAATGTGCAAGTAGAAAAATTCGAAATAAGAAAACCAAGTCTACATGACATATTCATAGAAAAGGTAGGTGAGTAGAATGAAAGATTTATTTTTAGTAGCAAGTTTTACATTTAAAGATTTAGTAAAAAGAAAATCATTTATAATATCAAACATAATTATTTTACTTATTATAGTATTAGGTTTTAATGTACCAAACATTATAAAAAATATATCAAGTGGTGATGAAAACTTTGGAAAAGATAAAATTACAATAGTGGATAATGAAAACATATATGAAGGAACTCTAGAAGCATTAGCAAGTGAGGACTTAGGTTATCAAATAGAAGTTTCAAAAGAACAAATAAGTATAGAAAAATTAAAAGAAAAGATAAAAAATGGAGATATACAAGAAGCATTATATATTGAAACTAAAGAAGGCATAATAAATATACAATATGTAATAGAATCAGAAGCATTAGGGACTTATGTTCCACAAGAATTAATAATGATATTACAATCTACATACCAAAACTTACAAATATCAAAATTAGGAGTAACAAATGAAGAACTAGCAATAATAAATATGCCATTTAGTAGTGAACTAGTTCAAGTAGAAGAAAGTAAAACAGGAAATAGTATTCTACCAATGATGTTGCTTTCAATAGTGTTGTTTTATGCAATATACTTCTTTGCATATCAAGTATCAAGTTCAATAACAACAGAAAAAACATCAAAAATAATAGAAACATTAGTAACATCAACATCACCAAAAACAATAGTAATAGGAAAAACAATAGGTATAGGTTTAGCAGGAGTACTTCAAACAATAGTAACAGTTGTGGTTGCATTAATTAGTGCAAAATTATTTTTAGATAGTGAATTAATAGACATGATACTAAGTTCTATAAACTTAACACCAACAGTAGCTATAATTACAATAATATATTATATATTAGGATACTCACTATTTGCATTATTATATGCATTAACAGGTTCAACAGTAGCAAAACCAGAAGATGTACAATCAGCCAATGGACCAGTAGCAATACTTGCTGTAATAGGTTTCTACCTATCATATTTTACAATGATGAACCCAGCAAGCAGTTTAAATAAAATAGCAGCCTTAGTGCCAATATCATCACCATTTTGCATGCCATTTAGAGTAATGATGGGACTGGCAGGAACAAGTGAAATCCTAATATCTTTAGGAATATTAGGATTAACAATATTAATAGTAGCAAGAATATCAATAAAAATATACTCTTCAGCAATATTAAATTATGGAAGTAAAATAAATTTGAAAGATATGTTTAAGATGTATAAAAATAAGAATGATTAGAAAGAGATGAATTTTAGTTAAAAAATTATATAAAAGAAAAAAGTGCTATTGACAATGCAAATAAAAAACAAGAATAAAATTTTCTAAGCTCATTCTTCGCTAAGATTTCTTAGTCGTAGCATTTTAATGCGTACGAATAAGTTATGCTTTAGTAAAATCTAATTCTTCCATAACTATCTTCTAAGGAAACTCACCGCTATCGCGGATGACTTTCCTAAGAATATAAAAAACTATATATGGAATATAGTAAAAAGAGGAAGAAAATTATTAAATGGGGTTTATAATTTTAAATTATATACTCCATTTTTCTTTCTATATTAGGAAAACATTTTATTTAAAGGTAAAATGTATAGGCGATTTTAATCGAACACATAGTAAAACCACCTTTGAGTCAACTTTAATTATATACTAATTAGTTATAAAAGAGTTAGTTTGGCTTACTTTTAATTTCATTTTGTCACTAAATTTATTTGTATACTATATTACAAGTATTGCAAGAATACAAAATGTAAAAATAAATAATATAGCAATATAAAATATAGGAGAATATGGATAAGATACTATTAAAAGTATAAGGTAAAAAATATTACAATAAGCTTGCAATAAACTTAATAAATATATATAATATAAGAAATAAATAATGTAAAAGAGTTGAAAATTATATTAATAAATAAGTATAACCTTTCACATTTGACAAAAAACAAAAAAAGGAGACTAACTATTAAAAGTCAAGCCTTTTTATAAAAAATTTTAATTGGAAATTATCCCACGCCAAAATGACCTCAAAAATACAAATTTTTTTGAAGTCAAAATAATATCAAAATAGAAATATTATTTTAATAAAGACGGATTAAAATCAATATCATTTTTCTCAAGTGAGTAAATTACTCTAATCAGTTTTTTACAAACATGAGACAAT
>JAAVYV010000044.1 GCA_022791325.1 Clostridia bacterium | reverse complement strand
TACTATTTTCTGTTATACTATTATTCATAAGTGATTTAAATCTCCTTTATATAATTTTTGTTTCGCAACTTAATTATATATGATTTAAATCACTTATTCAATTTTTATAACTTTTGTTTCACATCAATTGTAACACTACAAAAAATAAAAAAATCGTAAAAATTATTGACAAGCCCATTGTTTTAAAGTATACTAAAATAGTATAGGGCTATTTTGCCCATTTTACTGTTTACGTAATTTAAAAAGAAGAGGAATTGAGTTAATTTTATACTGTAAAATCAAGCTTTTAATGAGCAGGAAGGGGAGGTTTTATAGTAGGTAAAATTAATTTCAAGTGGGACTTCTTTTTATATAGATTTTTAATTCACAAAGGTAGCACTATTTAAAAATTAATTTTTAAGGTGCTTTAAATTTTAAATTCTGCTTAAAATCTTATTTAGGAGTGATTGTTTTGGTAAAAGATATCAAACACGAAAAATGCACACGTAAAACGTTTGCGAAAATTGGTGATTTCGTAGAAATGCCAAACCTTATTAAGGTTCAAAAAGATTCTTACGATTGGTTCGTAGAGGAAGGATTAGGAGAAGTTTTAAAAGATATTTCACCAATAGTTGATTATTCTGGTAACTTAGTTCTTGAGTTTTTCGATTACTACATGGAAGATAAAACTAAATACACAGTTGAAGAAGCTAAAGAAAGAGACGCAACTTATTCTACAAGGTTACATGTAAAGGTGCGTTTAATTAACCGTGAAACAGGTGAAATAAAAGAACAAGAAATATACCTTGGAGACTTCCCACTAATGACAGAAAGTGGAACTTTCATCATAAATGGTGCAGAAAGGGTTGTAGTAAGCCAGTTAGTACGTTCACCAGGTTGCTATTATGCATATGAATTTGACAAAGTTGGTAAAAAAGTATTTACATCAACAGTTATGCCAATTCGTGGAGCATGGATAGAATATGAAACAGATGGAAACGACGTATTCTGGGCAAGGGTAGATAGAACAAGAAAAATACCAGTAACATGCTTATTAAGAGCAATAGGCTTAACAACAGATGAACAAATTGTTTCTTTATTTGGAGAAGAAGCTAAAATAATAGCAACAATAGCAAAAGATACAATAAAAACACAAGATGAAGCTTTAATAGAAATATATAAAAAATTAAGACCAGGAGAACTTCCAACAGTTGATGCTGCTAGAAACCTATTTAATGGTTTATTCTTCGACGAAAAAAGATATGACCTAGCAAAAGTTGGTAGATTCAAGTTCAACCAAAAATTAAGTTTAGCATCAAGAATATCAGGAAAAATAGCATTTGAAGATATTATAGACCCATCAACAGGAGAAGTATTAGTAGAAAAAGATAACACAATATCAAAAGAAATAGCAGAAGAAATACAAAATACAGGTCTAAATATTGTAGATATAAAAGTAAATGACAAAAAAGTAAGAATAATAGGAAATGGAACAGTAAATATCCACAGTTTTGTAACAGATGTGGATATAAGTGACCTACATTTTAAAGAAGAAGTAAATTATGAAGTACTAAAATCAATTTTAGACACAACTGACAAAAAGGATTTACACAAAGTATTAGCTGAAAGAAAAGAAGAGTTAATACCTAAACACATAACAAACGAAGATATAATTGCATCAATAAGTTACCTATTAAACCTAGACCATGGAATAGGTACAATAGATGACATAGATCACCTAGGAAACAGACGTATAAGATGTGTTGGAGAATTACTACAAAATCAATTTAGAATTGGTTTAACAAGACTTGAAAGAGTTGTTCGTGAAAGAATGACAATACAAGACTTAGATGTAGTAACACCACAAACATTAATAAACACAAAACCAATAACATCATCAATTAGAGAATTCTTTGGAAGCTCACAATTATCACAATTTATGGATCAAACAAACCCATTATCAGAGCTTACACATAAAAGAAGAATATCAGCATTAGGACCTGGTGGTTTATCAAGAGAAAGAGCAGGTTTCGAAGTTCGTGATATTCACTACACACACTATGGAAGACTATGTCCAGTAGAATCTCCTGAAGGACCAAATATCGGTTTAATTTCAGCATTATCATCTTTCGCAATTATAAATGAATATGGTTTCATAGAAACACCATACAGAAAAGTTGATAAAGAAACAGGAAAAGTAACAGATATAGTTGAATACATGTCAGCAGACAAAGAAGACAACTACATAATAGCACAAGCTTCAGAGCCATTAGACGAAGAAGGAAGATTCATAAATAAAAGAATAAAAGTACGTAATAGAACAGAAATAACAGAGGTTGACAAAGAAGACGTAGACTATGTAGACGTTTCACCAAAAGAATTAGTATCTGTTGCAGCAGCAATGATACCATTCTTAGAGCATGATGACGTTAAACGTTCACTAATGGGTTCTAACATGCAACGTCAAGCAGTTCCACTATTAATACCAGAAGCACCAATAGTAGGTACAGGTATAGAATATAGAGCAGCAAAAGACTCTGGAATTACAGTTACAGCAATAAATGAAGGTGTTGTAGAAAAAGTAAGTTCAGATGAAGTACAAGTTAGAAACAAAAAAGGTTCAATAGACATATACAAACTACGTAAGTTCAAAAGAACAAATGGTGGTACATGTATAAACCAAAGACCACTTGTAACAAGAGGAGAAAAAGTAAATGAAGGAGATATCCTAGCAGATGGACCATCTACAAAAGATGGAGAAATGGCACTAGGAAGAAACGTACTAATAGCATTCACAACATGGCAAGGTTACAACTACGAAGATGCTGTATTAATAAGCGAAAGACTAGTAAAAGAAGATGTATACACATCAATACATATAGAAGAATATGATTGCGAATGTAGAGACACAAAATTAGGTCCAGAAGAAATAACACGTGATATACCAAATGTTGGTGATGATGGGCTAAAAGACCTAGATGAAAACGGAATAATAAGAATAGGTGCAGAAGTAAGACCAGGAGACATTTTAGTAGGAAAAGTAACACCAAAAGGAGAAACAGAATTAACAGCAGAAGAAAGATTACTTCGTGCAATATTTGGAGAAAAAGCAAGAGAAGTAAGAGACACATCACTAAGAGTACCACATGGAGAAGCAGGAACAATAGTAGATGTAAAAATATTTACTAGAGAAAATTCAGATGAATTAGGACCTGGAGTAAACCAAGTAATACGTTGTTATATAGCAACAAAAAGAAAAATATCAGTTGGAGATAAAATGGCTGGACGTCATGGTAACAAAGGTGTTATTTCAAGAATATTACCAGTAGAAGACATGCCATTCTTAGAAGATGGAACACCAGTAGATATAGTATTAAACCCACAAGGTATACCATCACGTATGAACTTAGGTCAAGTTCTAGAAGTTCACTTAGGTATGGCAGCAAGGCTACTTGGCTGGAAAGTTGCAACACCAGTATTTGATGGTGCATCAGACGAAGAAATAAAAGAATTACTACGTGAAGCAGGCTTAAGAGAAGACGGAAAATCAATATTAATAGATGGACGTACAGGTGAAAAATTTGATAATCCAGTAACAGTTGGAGTAATGTACATGTTAAAACTACACCACTTAGTAGACGATAAAATACATGCTCGTTCAACAGGACCATACTCACTAGTAACACAACAACCACTAGGAGGTAAAGCACAATTTGGTGGACAACGTTTCGGAGAGATGGAAGTTTGGGCATTAGAGGCATATGGAGCAGCATATACACTTCAAGAAATGTTAACAGTAAAATCAGACGACGTTGTAGGACGTGTAAAAACATATGAAGCAATAGTAAAAGGTGAAAACGTGCCAGAACCAGGTGTACCAGAAAGTTTCAAAGTATTAATAAAAGAACTTCAATCATTAGGTTTAGACATACGTCTATACTCAGAAAATGATGAAGAACTAGAAATAAAAGAACACATCGACGAAGGAATAGACTATGAAGAAGCAAAAATAGGAGAAGACGTACTAGAACAAAATGACCTAGATGAAAACTATATAGAAATAGACGAAGATAGCGAACCAATGCTATTAGACATAGACGAAGATATTATGGACGACGACGAGTTATTTACAGAATTAGATGACGACGACGACGCAGAAATTTTCGACACAGACCTAGCAGAAGACAATTTAGACAATGATGGACTAGAATAGAAAGTACAATTGGAGGACAGTAGATTGGGGACGGTTCGTAATCGGAAACAAGATAGAGAAGAACTTCAAGGCGAATACAAAAATAATCTGGCTAGATTAGGAACTGTCCCCAATCGAAAACACACCGAAAACAAAAATAGTAGGAAATCAAAATAAAAATAATATATTGTTTGAAAAAGAGGTTAAAAATGGAAAAGTACTTAATTCATGATTTTAAGGATTCGTATGGACGTGAACCAATAATTAGAAAAACTAAAAATGGTACACTAATTTGTATATGTTTATCTGGTGGTAATTGGGATCCTGAAAATGAAAATGTTGTAGAAATAATGAAAAGTTATGATAACGGAAAAACTTGGACTAAACCTAAGGTATTATTTTCTCATCATAGTAGAGGGGTATGGTCTTCTGAGATGTTTATAGATGAAGATAAAATAATATTATTTATTCAAACATATAATGCAGAATGCTATTATAGAGAATTACAAAGTTTTTTTTCAGTAAGTGTAGATGATGGTAACACATGGAGTGAACCAAAATCATTACCAAGTGGATTAAACGGAGTAAGTATTAGACAAGGTATAGTTATGAGTAATGGTAACTATTTATTCCCATTGTACTTTGGAGAAGTAGTTACAGATTTTGATTGGGAAAATATTCATGATTGGCATGAGAATTTACTTTTCTGTTGTGGTGTTGCCATAACAGAAGATAAAGGAAAAACATTTCAAAGATATGGATATATAAAAAGTAAAAAATGTTTATGGGAACCAAATTGTATAGAAGTAGAAGATGGACATATAATTATGTTTATGAGAGATAATAATGCACCATATTTAGGAATAAGCCATAGTTATGATTTTGGGAAAACTTGGAGTGAATTTGAACAAACTGATATTCCAAATGCAAACACAAAGGTAACAATTCTAAAAGCGAATAATTTAATTTTGTTGATAAATAACTTTAGTGATGCAGTAGGTTTCAAAAATAGAAATCATTTACAAATCTGGGTAAGCAAAGATTGCAAAACTTGGTGTAAAAAAATAAAATTAGAAGATGATAATGAGTGCTTTTATTATCCGCATGCTTTCTTTGACGATAAAGAACAAATTCTATATGTAGCATATGAAAACTCAAAACAATTTTGGTTACAGAAAATTAAATACGAAGATTTATTATGATTGACATAGTTAAAATAGTTAAACATAAATAGAGTAGATTAGGGACTAGATTGGGGACGGTTCGTAATCGGAAACAAGATAGAGAAGAACTTCAAGGCGAATACAAAAATAATCTGGCCAGATTAGGAACTGTCCCCAATCGGAAACACACCGAAAACAAAAATAAATAATTAATTAAATATTTTCAAACGAGATAAAAAAATAGACAAGAAAAATTGCACAGCAGTGGATTATTTTTGAATTTTAATGAAAGCCAAAATTTAATAAGAAGTCGGAAGTCAGAAGACGGAAGACAGAATGTTGAAAATAGAGAAATAAGAAGTTTAGAATTAGAGGTAGATAAAGAATATATTCTTCAAGGAACTTACAGAAAAATCCGACCTCCGACCTCTGACTTCTGACCTCTATTAGAAAAGCCGTTGTAGCACGGGCGACCTAAAATCGCCTCTACAATATAAAATTAGAGAGGGGCTAAATAATAGTGGATGAATTAGAAATATTTGATAAAATAAAAATAGGATTAGCATCAGATGAAAAAATAAGAGAATGGTCAAAAGGAGAAGTAAAAAAACCTGAAACCATAAACTATAGAACTCTAAAACCAGAAAAAGATGGTCTATTTTGTGAAAGAATATTTGGACCAACAAAAGACTGGGAATGTCACTGTGGAAAATATAAAAGAGTTCGTTATAAAGGTATTGTCTGCGACAGATGTGGAGTAGAAGTAACAAAATCAAAAGTAAGACGTGAAAGAATGGGGCACATTGAGCTTGCAGCACCAGTTGCACATATTTGGTACTTCAAAGGAATACCAAGTAGAATAGCATTAATGCTAGACATTTCACCAAGAAACCTAGAAAAAATAATATACTTTGCATCATACATAGTAACAGACAAAGGAACATCAGGGTTAATGAAATACCAAGTTCTTACAGAAAAAGAATATCATGAAGCAGTAGAAAAATATGGCTTTGGAAGCTTTAAAGCAGAAATGGGAGCAGAAGCTTTAGAAAAACTATTAAAAGAAATTGATTTAGATAAATTATCAGAAAGCTTAAAGAAAGAACTAGAAAAAGCAAGTGAGCAAAAGAAAGCAAAACTAATAAAAAGACTAGACACAGTAGAATCATTTAGACTATCAGGAAACAGACCTGAATGGATGGTAATGAATGTAGTACCAGTTATTCCACCAGAATTAAGACCAATGGTACAATTAGATGGTGGTAGATTTGCAACATCAGACTTAAACGACCTATATAGAAGAGTTATAAACAGAAACAACAGACTAAAAAGACTAATAGAATTAGGAGCACCAGAAATAATAAAAAGAAACGAAAAAAGAATGCTACAAGAATCAGTAGATGCCCTAATAGATAACTCAAGAAGAGGAAAACCAGTAACAGGAGCTGGAAATAGAGCATTAAAATCTCTATCAGACCTACTAAAAGGAAAACAAGGACGTTTCCGTCAAAACTTGCTAGGAAAACGTGTTGACTACTCAGGACGTTCAGTTATCGTAGTAGGACCAGAACTACAAATATATCAATGTGGTGTGCCAAAAGAAATGGCAGTAGAGCTATTTAAACCATTTGTAATGAAAGAATTAGTACAAAGAGGAATAGCACACAACATAAAAAATGCAAAAAGAATGGTAGAAAAACTTCGTCCAGAAGTATGGGATATATTAGAAGAAGTTATAAAAGACCATCCAGTAATGTTAAACCGTGCTCCAACACTACATAGACTAGGTATACAAGCATTCGAACCAGTACTAGTAGAAGGAAGAGCAATAAAATTACACCCATTAGTATGTACAGCCTTCAACGCTGACTTCGATGGTGACCAAATGGCTATACACTTACCTCTATCACCAGAAGCACAATCAGAAGCAAGGTACCTAATGTTATCAGTAAACAACTTACTAAAACCACAAGATGGTAAACCAGTAACAGTACCATCACAAGATATGATACTAGGAAACTATTATCTAACAATGGAAGTTGAAGGAGAAAAAGGTGAAGGAAATTACTTTTCATCTCCAGAAGAAGCAATAATGGCTTACGAAAATAAAGAAGTAGGAATGCATGCTAAAATATTCGTAAGAATGAGCAAAATAGACGAAGAAGGAAATGAAAAGCATAAAAAAGTTGAAACAACAGTAGGTAGAATAATATTCAATAAAGAAATACCACAAGATTTAGGCTTTGTAGACAGAAGCAATCCAGAAAATGAATTTGAACCAGAAATAAACTTTGTAACAAACAAAAAAATGTTAGGAAAAATAGTAGGAAAATGTATAGAAAAACATGGACTATCAAGAACAGCCGAACTATTAGACTACATTAAAGCATCAGGTTTCAAACATTCAACAACAAGTGGTATAACAGTTTCAATAGAAGATGCAAAAGTTCCAGAAGAAAAGAAAACAATATTAGAAGATGCATCAAAAGAAGTAGCAAATGTATTAAAACAATACAAACGTGGTTTAATTACAGAAGAGGAAAGATACCAATCAGTAATTAAAATATGGGAAAAAGCTACAAGTGATGTCAGTGTTGCCATGAAAAACAACTTTGATAAACTAAACCCACTATATGTCATGTCAGACTCAGGTGCCCGTGGTAACTTAGACCAATTAAAACAAATAGCAGGTATGCGTGGACTTATGGCAAGTACAACAGGTAGAACAGTTGAAATACCAATCAAATCATCATTCAGAGAAGGTCTAGATGCACTAGAATACTTCATATCTGCCCATGGTGCTCGTAAGGGGCTTTCAGATACAGCGTTAAGAACAGCCGATTCAGGATACTTAACAAGAAGATTAGTAGACGTATCACAAGACATTATAGTAAGAGAACACGACTGTGGAACACATGATGGAATAGAGCTTACAGCAATAAAAGACGGAAACCAAGTAATAGAAAGCCTAGAAGAAAGAATAACAGGAAGATACCCACTAGAAGACATAGTAAACCCAGAAACAAAAGAAGTAATAGTAACTCCAGACACAATGATTACAGCAAGCCTAGCAGACAAAATAGTAGCTGCTGGAATAGAAACAGTAAGAGTACGCTCAGTATTTGGATGTAGAACAAAAAACGGAGTATGTTCAAAATGTTATGGTATGGGTCTATCTAGTCAACAAGAAGCAGACATTGGTGAAGCAGTAGGAATAATAGCTGCACAATCAATAGGTGAGCCAGGTACACAGCTTACAATGAGAACAATTCACTCAGGTGGTGTTGCCGGAGTTGCCGACATAACACAAGGTCTTCCAAGGGTTGAAGAGTTATTTGAAGCAAGAAAACCTAAGGGTGTTGCAATAATAACAGAAATAGATGGTAAAGTAAAACTACAAGAAAATAAGAAAAAGAAAGAACTTGTAGTAACATCAAGTGATGATAGTAAAACATATGTAATACCATTTGGTTCAAAACTAAAAGTAAAAGAAGGAGACGAAGTAAAAGCAGGACAGCCACTTACAGAAGGTTCAATAAATCCAAACGAATTACTTTTAATCAAAGGACCAGAAGGAGTTTACAACTACTTAGTACAAGAAGTACAAAAAGTATATAGAAACCAAGGTGTTGATATAAACGACAAACACATAGAAGTAATAGGTAGACAAATGCTTAAGAAAGTAAGAGTAGAAGACAATGGAGATACACACCTATTTGCAGGTTCACTAGTAGACATGTACGAATTCAAAGACATAAACGAAAAAGCCATAGCAGAAGGAAAACGCCCAGCAACAGGAAAACGAGTATTACTAGGAATAACAAAAGCATCTTTAGCAACAGATAGCTTCCTATCAGCAGCATCATTCCAAGAAACAACAAGAGTACTTACTGAAGCCGCAATAAAAGGAAAAGTTGATGAGCTAATAGGACTAAAAGAAAACGTAATCATAGGAAAACTAATACCAGCTGGAACAGGTTTAGCAAAATACAAAAATACAAGAATAAGCACAGAAAACGACCAACTACCAGTAGAAGAAAGTGAAGAAGATGCTGAGGAAGTAGCAGCAGAATAAACTACAAAAATCACTCCAATTTGGAGTGATTTTTGTGTTTTATTAAATTGCTTTAAAAAATAATTTGACATAATTTCCTTCAAAATAGTATCAAAAACGCTATCATACATAGAAGTAATTAAAGTATCATATTCAACTGAAGTTTTAATACCGAACAACAGCTGTATATCGGCTAAATCAATGATGTCGATTGTTTTACAAGCGTTAGTAAAGAAATTATATATAACGTTTGCAAAATACCGATTATCATGAGTTGTTACCGCACATGTAGCCAGAGGCTCTCCATTAATAATGTCTTTTGATACTATCCGTACACTGAAGTCTTTCATAGTATAATCTCCTTTTCTACAAAACAATTAAATAGTATTAGTTTAGTTCGCCTTCAAAAACCCATACACGAGTTTGAGAGCCATATGTAGCTCCCCAATTAACATTGCTTTGAGAAACAATAATCGATGTAGATGTTGGTACAAACGAATATAAAAATGTACTAATTTTTTGAGAAGTTGCATTAGTAAAACTTGTACCATGATCACTTAACTCCGCATTAGTTCCTCCTGTTAATGCTCTACCAATAATTAAAAAATGTTTTTTACCGATAGTTAAATTATTAATAGTTATATTAGCATAACTATCATTTTTTACGTAAAAAGTAGGAGTAGAAAAACAACCTATATAAGTTGGCTTATTAACATTGACATGTGCAGTTGCATAATTTGCAATATCATATGTTCCGTTTTCAGTTATTTCTTTTATTCCTTCTGGTTTTATATAGTTATTAGCAATTTTTATACCATCTATACTAGCCAATTGAAGAGAAGAATTTATTTCAAATTCATATGGATATTTATTTAATTTTGTATATATTGATGTATTATTTCCAACTATTACTTTTTCATTACTATCTACTTTACTTTCTAAAGCAACGTATTGAATTTCACTATCTTCATAGAATTCATCTGCTATTTCTTGCAATGTAGGTATTTCTTGTTTTTCAGCATATTTATTCATTTGAACTGTTGTTATTTTTAAATTTATTATTTCTGTTGCTGCCTGTTTATTTGTTTCCTCACTTGCGTATTTAGCCTTATTAAATAATCCATTTTCTCTGATACTTAGACTTATACTAATACTAGCTAATATAATTAGTAATACAATTGTTATAATTAATGATATCAAAGTTATTCCTTTATTTTTCATCTTGTTTCCTCCTATTTTGTATTTTCTCTATTTTTCCCTATCATATTCAATATTATATTTTACCTTTTGGTTAAAGTTAATGTTTTTTACTGGTAATCTTTTGGCAATTTTCTTACACTTATTTTTTTAATCATTTCAAAACTTGTTCATTGAAATTTCTAACATCACTTGTTACAATCTATTTATAATTTATTTTAAGTATTTATAATTTTTTAGAAAAAAGGAATAATATTGATAAGATTTATAGACTAATTAGGAAAACTTTCAGAATAGCACTATCAAATAGAATAATACCATTTGGCCCCATGGAAAATGAAAGTATTAGCAAACCAAAATCAAATATAGCAGATAAACAAGTAGAAGAATTAACATTAGAGGAGCATAAAAAAATATTATAGGAAATACAATAAAACAGAAAATTCAAAAAGAACAATATTAATGACACCAAAAGTAAAAGAACTGTTAGAATAAATACAAAGTATTAGAATAGCAAACATAAATGGACTATTATTTTATGACAATATCAAAGATACATTTATTACACCTTTAGAAGTAAATTGTTATTTGAAAAGACTAAATCAAAAAGAAAAAATATCAGAGAGATTACATACACATATGTTAAGACATACATATGCAACTAGATGTATTGAAAGTGGTATGCAAGCAAAAGCATTACAAAAGATTTTAGGACATAAAAAAATACAAACAACACTTGATACGTATACATCAGTTTTCAAAGAATTTAGCGAAAATGAATTAGAAAAAGTTACAGCGTATTTAAATGCACAAGGACTTTAAAAATACTTGTTGCAGTAAAATTGCAGTAAAAGATAAAAAATAAAAGCCTATACGTTAGCATTTAAGCTACTTATAGGCTTTTATACTTCTGGTGCAGATGGCCGGAATCGAACCGGCACGGTTTATTCAACCGCAGGATTTTAAGTCCTGTGCGTCTGCCAGTTCCGCCACATCTGCATTTATAACTGACAGTTGTCTTATGACAAGTATGATTATACTATGTAGATGTGAAGTTTGTCAATAGTTTTTTTGAAAAATATAAAAATAAATTTTGATAGTAAAGTTTTCAGTGTCAATGTAACTACTTTTTTATAAAAAAGTGTTGTTATTATATCGATTTATAAATTTTAAGAAAGCCAAAATAGTGTTAAATATTGAATAAAAAATAAAATTATATAAATAATATTTACAAAATATAAAAAGCATTATAAAATAATTTTAAATTTGAACTTATAATAAAAATCAACTAATAAGTTGAAAAACAAATAAAAATATAAGTACCAGTATATGTAAAAATGTAAGAAATTGTAAAAAAGGTTAATGAGAAGGACAAAAAGTAGTAGTATTTTTTAGTAATTCCGCCATAGCGGATAAGTTCTGTGTTTAAATGAAATAAAAATTTATCTTAGGCTTTGGTGATGTAAAATGAATGTGGAAATTTTATTAAAACAAGTTAGGCAGAATAAAAATATAACTTTAAATAGATTATCTGAAAGGAGCGGAATATCAACTACTCATATTAACGATATAGAAAATAATATAAAAAGCCCAAGCTTACTTATTATGATTAGGTTAGCCAAGGCTTTGGATGTAGAAATTACGGAGTTGTATAAAGTAAAATGGTAATAAATGATTTAATGGAAACACTTAACTATGTGATAAAAAAATACGGTATGAACTCTGTGGAAGCATATAATATATGTATTATGATGGCCATAGAAACACAAAATTTGTATAATAGCAAAAGCTTACAAAACTATTATAATGAAACTATTAGTGCTTTAGTAGAATATTTAAAACAAAATAGGACAAACCCAAATGAGATGAAATGGAACAAATATGCAGTTGAGAATAATTATTTGTCTTCTGAAACGATTAGCTATATTTATGGAAAAGGGTTTCATATACTATGCAAAGAAATAAGAAAAAGATTAAATGAATATAAAATTTAGGAAGATTTATTAAAATAATAGATAGTGTGAAAAACTTCCTCTACAACATAGAAATGCTATTTTCGAATATGTGAATAGTAAACTAAATTTATTCAAATAATAAACTATTTAAAAATAACTATAGACTTTTTTCGAAAAATGTTCTAAAATGTAAAAAGTAAAATATAATTGATAGGAAGAAGTATATGATAATAGAAAGACTAATTTTTAATATTGTAGCATTTGCTTTATTTACAATAATTTTTTTAAATATGATACGTAAAAATGATACTAATTATATATATATATTAGCAATACAAGCTCTTGGAATTTTAATGGGATTTATAGGGCTTGTTTGCCGTATAAATTTACCAATTATAATTATATTATTTACATATATAGCTTCTATAATAATACCACTAGCAATTATTATATTTGAAATAAAAGGAATTTCTTTTTCAGAAATTATATATTTATGTATTGCACAATACTATTCTAAAAAAGGTAATAATAAAAAAGCCAAAGAAATATTAATGAAAATGATAGAGAAATATCCAAACAGTTATTATTTACACAGGGAACTTGCAAGAATTAGCGAGCAAACTAAGGATATAGAAATAGCAATAGACGAATATATAAGAGCATTAGACATAAATAAATCAGACTTAGAATTACAATTGAAACTGGCAGGTTTACTAAAAAATGTGAATAGAAATGAAGATGCTACAAAAACATTAAAAGAAGTATTAAAATTAAAACCATCATATTATGAAGCATCATGTTTATTAGGAGATATTTTATATGAACAAGAAAATTATAAGGAAGCAGTAAATGTGTATATACAAGCATTAAATTACAATCCAGATAAGTATGAACTTTATTATAATTTGGGTATGGCATACACTAGGTTAAATGATTTTCAAAGTGCAAAAGAATATTATGAAAAAGCAGCTGAACTTAATTCATTATTATATCATGCAAAATATAATTTGGGACAAATTGCTCTACTATATAATGAAATAGAAGAAGCAGAAGAATATTTTATAGAATGTGTAAATGAAGAGGAACTATCAGATGAAGCATATTATTATTTAGCATATATAGAAATGCTAAAAGGTAATAAAGAAAATGCGATACAATATTTAAATACTGCAGTAGAAGATGACGAAGAATTATATAAAAGAGCAACTAAAGAACTAGTATTTAAAATGATTATTAACAAAATAAAGAAACCAGTACATAATGAAAATAAAGCAAAGAAGAAATTAACCGCAAAGGAATTAAAGACAATAAAGCATTTGGAGAGAACTTGTGAATTAGTAGGAAGTTTAAGCCAAAATGATATGAAAGCAATTAGGATATTAAAAACAAAAAATCAGGATAAGGAAAGAGAATAATTTAAAACAAATGTAATATATATTAAAATATAATATAAGAAGGAGAATAGAAATATGAATATAGCACAAGCATTAATACTAGGAGTAATTCAAGGAATAACAGAGCTACTTCCTATATCTAGTTCAGCACATTTAAACATTATTCCATGGATGTTAGGCTGGACCGAATCAGCACTATTTAAATTAGATTTTGAAGCTTTTGATGTAGCGCTTCATTTTGGAACACTTTTAGCAATAGTAATATTTTTTGCTAAAGATTGGATAGAATTAATAAAAGGTGGATATAAACAAGTAGTAAAAAAAGAGAAAAGTTTTGAAGGAAAAATGTTCTGGTACTTAGTGATAGCAACTATTCCAGGTGGAATAATAGGATTTATATTAGATAAATTTGTAGGGGATAGATTGGAAACGCCAATTATAATAGCACTTGCATTAATAATAATGGGTATAATTTTGTATTTTGTAGATAAAAAATCAAAATCTAATATAGATTATGAAAATATGACGCTAAAGCAAACATTTTTAATAGGACTTTCACAATGTTTAGCTTTTATTCCAGGAGTATCAAGGTCAGGAATTACAATGACAACAGGAAGGTTAATGGGAATTAAAAGACAAAGTGTTGCTAAATATTCATTTCTATTATCAACACCAATTGTTTTTGCAGCTACAGTTTTAAAATTTAAAGATTTTGTATTTACTATACCATTTTTCATAGGGGTATTTGCTAGTTTTATCGTGGGAATATTTGTTATAAAATTTTTACTAGAATACTTAAAAAAAGGAAGTTTTAAAGTATTTGCAATATATAGAGTAATATTTGGAATAATAATCATTATAAGATATTTGACTATATAATTAAGAAGAAACATATAAGGTATAAAAAAATACTTTATATGTTTTTATATTTTGAAGGTATAAATTATATTACAGATGTATTACAATTGTATTACAACTATATTAAAAAACTTGACTTTACAACAAAAAACGATATTATATATGTATAATATAGTATTTTGACCATAGTACGACAATAAATAAAAAATATAGTATTTTTTAATAAAAAAAGTAAAAAATATTAATATAAAAAAATTAAGGAGTTAAAATGTCAAGTTCATTAGGTTTATATATTCAAGATAACTTAATAAAATATGCAAAAGTAAATAAAGACAAAGACACACTAAAAGTAGAAGCATTTGGAATTAAATTTTGCGATAATGTAATTGAAACAATAAACCAAATTGTTGCAGAGACATTTAGTTATAAAACGCCTATTACTACTAACTTAACAGGTGAAGAATACAATTATTTTTATATGTTCAATTTACTTAGCAAAAATGATTTAAAAAAATCTATTGATATAGAATTCGATTCTTTATGCTATGACAAAGGAATAAATAAAAATACATTAGAAACAAGATATGCTTTAGTTCCAGATGCAAATGATAAAGAAAAAGTAAAAGTAATTAGTATTTGCGATAACAAAATTGAACTAAATAAGAGAATGCAACAAGTTGAAGGAAATCTTTTAGGAAACATAAGCCCACTATCTATGGCAATTGCTAATATTGTAGATGTAAAAGAAAAAGAAAATGCAATTATAGTAAATATAGAAGATAAAACTACAATAACAACAATAATGGATAAAAAAATATACAACATAGATAAAATAGATATAGGAGCTAATGAATTTCTATATAATATAAACCAAAAGGAGAACTCTTATAATAAATCTTATGAAATATGCAAAAATACTACAATATATACAATGGATACAAAAGAATTATTGCAAGAAGAAGAAAACCTATATTTAGAAGATATAATGCCAACATTATATAATATAGTACAAGCTACAAGAGATTTATTAGATAATTCGTTAGAAAAGATAGACAAAATTTATATTACAGGAATAGGAGCGGTTATAAATAATATAGATTTATATTTCCAAGAATATTTTCCTAATATAAAATGTGAAATATTAAAACCATATTTTATACCAGACACTGTAAAAATAAATATGAAAGACTATATAGAAGTAAACTCAGCAATTGCATTGGGAATGCAAGGATTAGGATATGGAGTTAAAAATATAAATTTTAAAAAGCCAACATTATCAGATAAGCTTCCAGACTGGATGAAAATTGAAATAGGGAATAAAAAAGGCGAAGGGAAAAAAAGAAAAAAGTCATATAATTTTAAAAGTAAATTTAATATCTCGTTTGATTTAAAAGGTGCACTTGATAATACAGAAAAATGGCTTATAAGAAGTATCGCAGGAATAGGTGTTTTTATAATAATGTATTTTTCCTTTTCTACATTTTTGAATTATCAAAGTGACAAAAAATTAGAAGAAATAAGAAATATATATGAAGATACACAAAAGCAAATATCTCTAATACAAAAAGATAAAGAAAGTTTGCGAAATAAAACAAGCAGATATGAAGAAGTATTAAAAAACTTAGAAGATAAAAAGAATCAATCAAGTGAAAGTAGAAAAGTTAAAGATGCTATACCAAATTTATTAACTAGCATAACGAATGGAATACCACGAGGGGTAACAATAACTTCTATAGCCAATACATCAGGGTATAATATAAAAATAGAAGCACAAGCAAAAGAATATTCAGAACTTGGATATTTTATTGGAAAAATAAAAACAAGTAATATTTTATATAATGTAACAACATCTGAAAGTGTTAAACAAAATGATATAATCAAATTAGTTATAGAAGGAACATTATTTCCAGAATAATTAATAGAAATAACAAAAAGGAGAAAAAGTAATATGAGAAAAATACTTCTGTTAATAGTTATTATATTATTGCTTGTATTTTGCTATACTGCAATAGTAAAAGGAACCTCAATAGGAAGTTTGCATATATCAAGTATAAAAGAAATTGATGAAAATAACAAAAAGCTTGATGAAAAGACTGAAGAAGTAAATTCTTTAATAGATGTTACTTATCCAAAAGAAAATGATGAACTAAATAATGCAAATAAGGCAATGCAAGAAATAAAAGAAAGATATTTAAAAGAAACAAGTAGTAGTACTGAACAAGAAATAGAAAATGCACTTCAAGTAGAAAATTATGATATAGAAAGACTATATGTTAAACTTGGGATGCATGCCAAAAAAGAAGGGGTGCAAATAAAGTTTACATTAGGAGCACCACAAATAGAAAACATAAGAGACTTAAATTTTACAGTTGAAGGTAGTTATATAGCAATCACTAACTTTTTATATGCAATAGAAGATGATGAAGAACTAAAATTTAGAATTTATAATTTTAAACTTCTACCATATAAAGAAAATATATTACAAGCTTCATTTACAGTAAGGAATGTAAGAGTAACGCAGAATTCTATACAAGCAACCTCTAGTGTACAAAATGTAAGTACTGAAGTGGACAAGCCAAATCAAAATAATAATACAGGAAATACTTCAAAACAGTAGTTATAAGAATACAAGAAATAAACAAAAAAGTTTAAATTATAAGTATTATTAAGAAACTGTACAATTTAGTTTAAAGTACTTTCTTACAATCGAGAAAAGAGGTATAAAATGGTAAAAACAATTTTAAAAGAAACAATTATTATATTACTAATTTGTATAGCTATTTTACTAATACTAGGAGTTTTATTTTACGATTATAATCCATTAAATAAAATACTTCCTAATAAAGTAGCATATTCAACGCCAGAAGAAATAAAAAAAGAGATACAAGAAGATGAAGTAAAAGACATTTTGGAAAGCGAATACAATGTAGTATATAGTATAGATAGCACAGATATGAACACATATAAAAAACAAAACAGTTATGTTGCAGGAAAGTTAAATCCATTTTCTACAATAGATGAAGGCAAAGAAACTCCATCACAAAATGGACAAGCAAATGGAAATACATCAAGTAATATAACTAGCAATAAAACTCCAGGAACTAATAATGCTACTGGAAGAAAATAAAAATTAGGTTATATTTAAAAAAATTATATATATAACACAATATTATATTAAGGAGGAATTTTTTATGTTAAAAGGACAAAAAGGTATTACATTAATAACTTTAGTAATTACAATTGTAATTTTAATAATTCTAGCAGGGGTAGTAATATCACTATCATTATCTGAAAATGGATTATTTAGAAGAGCTAAAGATGCAAGAAACTTATATGTAAACTCTCAAGAATATGAAACAAACTTAGCTAATACTTTTGATGAACATGTTAATGAATGGGCATATGGAGATTAATTAATAATATAACGAAATTTTAATAATATTATTAAAACCTAAATATGAGGTTATCTAAAATTATATTTAGATGACCTCTTGATTTTTATTAAAAGGAAATGAAATATGATAAATATAATTAGCTATACATTAATTTTTATAATAGGTACATTATTTGGGAGTTTTAGCACACTCGCAGTTTATAGACTTCCACTACACGAAAATATAACGCACAAACACTCATATTGCCCAAAATGCAATCATAAGCTTTCATTTTTTGATATGATTCCAATATTAAGTTATGTGTTTTTAGGTGGAAAATGTAGATATTGCAAAAGTAAAATAAGAATACGTTACCTTTTGCTAGAAATATTAACAGGTGTTATATTTCTACTTTTTGCCGTATCTTTAAATATTAACTTTTATGAAATTGAATTAAGTAAAATAGTATATTTGATATGTGGTTTATTATATTTATCAGGACTAATAATAATTTCAGGAATAGATAAAGAAAATATAAAAATAAATAAGCCAACACTTGTATATGAAATTACAATTTTATCAGCATATATGATTTATCTATATATAGTAGAAAATACTAATATATATAGATATGTTATATATTTATTAGTGTTATTCATATTATTTGCAATAGATACTAGGCATTTAAGAAAGTATAGGACTGATAATTATACAATAGAAATAGTAATATTATCAATAATACAGGCAATATTTACATATAGTTATGGATTTATGATTACAGCAATAATAACAATACTTTCAATAGCATTTTATACTATAATAAAAAAAATACTAAAGCAAAATATAAATAACTTGCCTATAGGCTATTACCTATGTTTTGCCAATATTATAACAATTATATTAATAAATATATTAGCATGTAGGGGGTAGAATGAAAGAGATAATTAGAAACAAGCTAAATAGAGGAGTAACATTAACTGACCTTGTTATAGCAATATTAATAATAGGAATATTTACAGGTATTTTAACCAGTGGCTTTACAAAAATATATAGGAATAATATATATATAAAAGAAAATGAACAAGCACAATATTATGCTATAAGAACATTAGAAGATATAGATAGAATGCCATATGAAAATGTAACAAATACGTTAAATTTAGAACTTGCCGAAAAATATAATATAGATGAAAACTATTTATCAATAAATATTGAAAATTACAATAAAGATGATCCAAATAAAGAGGATATAATAAAAATAGTTACAGTAACTATAAATTATAAAGTATTAAATCAAGATATACAATATAGTTTAAAAAAAGTAAAAATAAAGGAAATCTGAGAGTTAGTATTCACACAAAGTTGTGTAACTTAATGGATATTAGTTGAAAATAAAATATATTAAAATACAATATTACATTAATATTAAGAATGTAATATAAAGAGAGGTAAAAAGTGAAAAATCAAAAAGGAATAACTTTAGTAAGTTTAGTAATTTATATAGTTTTACTTCTTATAATAGTAAGTATACTTACTATTATAACCAATCATTTTTCTTCAAATGTTAAATATTTAAGCAAATCAAATAAGAACATTTCTCAAATTAACAAATTTAATATGTACTTTGTGAATGATGTAAAAAGAAATAATGATATAGCGACAATAGAAAATAATAAGCTAATATTTAAAGATGGAACTAGCTATACTTATATAGAAAATACAATTTATAGAAATAACCTAGCAATATGTAATAATATAAAAGAAGTAATCTTTAGCAAAAAGGAAGAGATAGATGAAAAGAACTTTACTAAGAAAATAATAAATGTAAAATTAATGGTAAAAGGGATAAAAAATTTTATAAGAGAAAATGAATATGTATTAAAATACTGGTAATATGCAATTTTTGGCAATTCTAATTATATATATATTTATATACTAAAATATAGTATAATAATTATATAGTGTACAAATGAAAAGGAGGAAAAAATATGGCAACTAAACAAATGCAACCTATAGGAATAGAACTTGCAAAAAGAAATTTAATAACGCAAAGTGATATAAATAGAGCTTTAGAATATAAAAAGGAACATCCAGAAAAGAAACTAGGAGATATAATTAATATATTAGGTCTATGTGAACCCGATAGACTACTAGAAGCTATGAGTGAAATATTAGATGTAAAAACGATATTATTAACAGACAGCGATATAAAGATTAATCCAAAGGATTATATGTCATTAGACATTATGAAAAAGAACAAGGTAATCCCTTTTGAGATAGAAACAGGAAGAATAAAAGTATGTTTTGCAGATAACACAAATAGAAGAATCACAGAAACAATACGATTATTACTACTAAATAAAGGTTTAGTAATGATAGAATATATAACATTTGAAACAAATATAGATAGAATTTTGAATGATATAGAAGGAATAGGCTCAGAGGCTATTAACCCAAATGGAGATATAACAGCATTAGTAGATAGCATTATTAAAACAGGGATGGAAAAAAGAGCAAGTGATATTCATTTTGAGCCAATGGAAAATAGCTTAAGAATAAGATATAGAATAGATGGAGAATTAATAACAGCAATTAAATTAGAAAATGAAAAACAAAGTCAAATAATAGGTAGACTAAAAGCAATATCTAATATGCACCAAGAAAAGCAAGAATCACAAGATGGAAGAATATTGTTATATCCAGAATACAATATTCGTGTATCTTCACAGAAAAATATATATGGGGAAAAGTTTGTTTTAAGATTACTTAAGAAAAATGAAGGAATAAAAAGAATATTTGACTTAGGCTTTCCAAATGATGAGAAACTTTTAAAAGATACTTTTGATAAAAGAAACAGTATTACTATAATAGCTGCACCAACAGGAGAGGGAAAAACTACAACATTATATAGTGTTATAGATTATTTAGATAAGCCAGAATTTAATATAACAACAATAGAAGATCCAGTAGAAATAAGAATAGATGGCTTAAATCAAATAGAAGTAGATAATAAAATAACATTTTCAGATTCACTAAGAACAGTATTAAGACAAGACCCAGATATAATTCTAGTAGGAGAAATAAGAGATAAAGAAACAGCTGAAATTGCAATGCAAGCAGGACAAACAGGTCATTATGTATTATCTACTATACATACTATAGATAGCATTGAAGTAATAACGAGATTAAGAAAAATGGGAATATCAAATTATGATATATCAAGTACTCTTGCTTCATCAATTTCACAAAGATTGGTAAGAAAGGTTTGCCCATATTGTTCATATGAAAGAGAATTTAACGAAAAAGAAAAAGAGATAATAACTAAAATAGCAAATAAATATGGAATAAATATAGATTTTTATGGAAAGAAAACTTTCGATACAATAGGATGTGAAAAGTGTAATAACACAGGTTTTTATGGTAGAACTGCAATATATGAAGTATTAGAAATAAATGATACAATAAGACAATTAATAGTAAATGATAGTTCAAGTATGGAAATAAGAAATGTAGCTCTACAAACCGGATATAAACCTTTAATATTAGATGGAATATACAAGGTATTAAATGGACTTACAACACTTAAGGAATTGAATAAAAAATTATTAATATATTAGAAATAAATATTTTTTTAAGGCTTTTGAAGAGTAGGTAATTAATAATTGCCTTTACAATTCATAATTTAATATTTTAAGCATATTGCGAGTTGTAAGATTTGCATATGAAATAAGAAAAGGAGAAAACCAATGATAAACATAGAACAAATATTAAAAATAGCTAAAGAAAAAGATGCATCTGATGTACATCTAGTATGTACATTAAAACCCATGCTTAGAATAGCAAGAGAACTAATACCAGTAGAAGAAATGGATGAACTAGAAGAAAATGATATATATGATATATATGATTATTTTGTAAGAGGAAATTTAGATAAAGATGCAGTATTTAAAGAAACTAAAAAACTTGATACATCATTTGAATATGATGATATAAGGCTTAGAGTAAATATATCGTATACAAATGAAGTACCAACATTTACATTAAGATTAATAAAAAGCACACTTCCAAAATATGAAGATTTAGGAGTGCCAGATATAGTAAAAAGAATGACATATCAATCACAAGGTTTAATACTAGTAACAGGAAAAACAAACTCAGGAAAAACAACTACATTAAATGCATTAATTGATGATATAAATGAAAATCAAAACAAAAAAATACTAACACTAGAAAGTCCAGTAGAATATAAACATATATCTAAAAAATCTATGATAGTGCAAAAAGAAGTAGGTAGAGGTAGAGATTGTTTATGTTATAGTGATGGAGTAAAGAACTCATTAAGAGAAGATTGCGACATAATAGTAGTAGGAGAGATACGTGATAGAGAAACAATGGAAGCAGCAATAGAAACAGCAGAATCAGGACATTTAGTAATAGGAACACTTCATACTAAGTCTTGTGCAGAAACATTAGATAGGTTAATAAATTTTTATGAAGTAAGAGATCAAGCACAAATAAAATATTTAATGTCTACTTTACTAAAATTAGTAATTTCACAAAGGTTATTAAAAGGTAGAGATGGAAAGTTAGTATTAATACCAGAAGTTATGGTAGTAGATAATATAATAGCGGGAATTATTAGAAAAGAAAAAATAAGTGTTTCAGAAATAGAAGATGCAATACAAAGTAATTCAGAAAAAGGAAGTATAGGTTTAATAAACTCTTTAGCAAAATTATTTGTTGAGGACAAAATAACATTAGAGCAAGCAAAAGCACAAATAGAAGAAAAGAACCTAGAAATACTAAATAGGACAATAATGCAATTAAAAATAAAGAAAAATAATCAATATTAAAAGTGGAGGAACTGGGAAATGCCAGAGTATGTATATAAGGCAGTAAATAAAAAAGGTATAATCGTAAAAAATAAAGTAGAAGAATCAAGCAAACAAGCATTAATTAAGAAGTTGAAAAACAACGAATTAATGCCTATTCAAATTGTACAAGTTGGTTATATAGGAAGAAAACAAAAGAAAGCTAAAAAAAATGTTACAAATATTGATGATATAATGAAAACCGCCAATTCTACTAATATATTTAAAGCGGAAACTAGCAAAATATCTATAGTAGAAAAAATAAATTTAGCATTGCTTGCAACAGAAAAAATAACTACAAGAGATATAGCAATATTTACCCAAAATTTTTATTTACTAAAAAAAGCAAATTTTAATAATATACATGCTTTAAGTACAATAATACAGAGTACAGAAAACTTATCGTTAAAAGGAATATTAGAAGATATTTTAGCACGGGGTAGAAGCGGGAGACTATATGTATACTACAATGGAATACTATTCTAATGTATTTCCATATATATATATAAACATGATAAAAGTAGGGGAGCTTTCAGGTTCACTTACAAACTCATTAGAGCAGGCACTAAAATATTTAGATGACTCAGACTCAATTACAAAACAAGTAAAGAAAATACTAATACCAAATATCATACAATTTTCAGTAATTCTTTTACTTTTAATAGTTGGAACATTGGTAATTGTACCATATATTGAAGGAATATTTGCATCAGTAGAAACAAACGCAAAAATTCCAGAACTTACAATGTGGTTTTTCAACTTTATTAACTTTATGGGCAGAATATGGTATGTTCCTACATTCTTAATTATAGGAACTATATCAGGAATTATATTTTATATTAATACTCCAAAAGGGAAATATAATTTCCATTATTTTAAATATACTATGCCAATATTCGGAAAGTTAATATATAGTTTAGACTTTTCAAGGTTTATAAAAGCAATGCTTTTAAATTTAAATAATGGAATGAGAATACAAGACTCATTAGAAGTTAGTAAAAATGTTGTAAAAAATTATGTGTTCTTATCAATGGTAGAAACATCAATTAATAATATACTAATAGGTCAATCGTGGATAGAACCATTTGAAAAATCAGGGTTGACATCATCAATGATAATAGAGATGCTAAAAATAGGAATGCAAACAGACCTTTCACAAATGATGGAAAAGCTTGTAGAATATATGGAAATGGATATACAAAATATACTAGACAAAATTATGCAAGTTATGCCTCAACTAGTGTATTCAATAGTAGGTGTTGTATTAATACTATTTGTATTAGTAGTATTTGTACCAATGTTAGAAGTATCTACAGGTTCATTCTTATTAGATGCAATAGATTATTAAATGGAGGTTTTATGCAAATAGGAATTGATTTAGGTGGAAGCCATATAGCAGTAGCTATAGTAAGTAAAAAGAATACCATAATTGCAAAAAGAGAAAAAGATATAAAAAATATAAAAGAAATAAAAGATATAAAAGCATATATAGTAGAAAATATAAAAAAGCTTATATCTGAGGTTTTAAAAGATGTAGGAGCACCAACTTGCGTAATATCAAAAATAGGATTAGCAGTTCCAGGAAAAGTAAAGAGTAAAATCATATATGATATGTATAACTTAGGAATTAAAGAATTTGACTTACCCTTAATTTTAGAACAATACTATAATGTAAATGTAAGTGTAAGAAATGATGCAAAATGTGCAGGACTTGCAGAGAAAAACTTAGGAAATTTACAAAACTATGATGATGCAGTATTTCTATGTTTAGGAACAGGAATAGGAGGAGCAACATTTATAAATGGCAAAATGCTAGAATATTTTAAACAAAGTGGTTCCGAATATGGTCATATGATAATCGAAAAAAATGGAATAGAGTGTGGATGTGGAAATAAGGGCTGTTTTGAAAAATATGCTTCTATGAAAGCATTTAAAGAAGGAATAATAAAGTTACTAAAACTAGAAGAAAATACTACATCAGAAAACATATTAAAAATAGTAAGTAATAAGATATTTGAGAATAATGAGGAAATAAATAATTATATAGATAAATATATACAAAATTTATTAATAGGGCTTACAAATATTATAAATATAATAGAGCCAGAAGCCATATGTATAGGAGGAAGTTTTGTATATTATGAAAAAATATTATATACAAGGTTAATAGAAAAAATAAATTCAGAAAAATATAATTGTAATATGCCCAAAATAGTATTAGCAAAGTTAGGAAATGAAGCAGGAATGATAGGAGCATTAATGTAGAAAAAATAAATAGCAATTTAGTTTTTATAGATATTTATGACATAGTTGTTAAATGAGTAATATTTTTATACAGTGTATAAATACATTATCAGTCAACCAACAAATACCTAATGGAGCAATTCCAGATGTAGTATTACCATTTAAATTAACGAAAGCTGAAGCAAAAGAACAAATATCATCATTTGTACGAAAAAGGAAAAAAGGATGGTATGTTACACTATGTAGCAGTTAATGCTAGAACAAAAGAATTAGTAGGAAGTGTACCAATATATATGCCAAAATTAGCAGGTATATCAATATTAGTTGCTATACTAGGACTTATATTAGGTAAGTACTACATTTTAAGTTAAAGATGTAGGGGCGATTATCAATCGCCCGCAGACCTCAGAGAATAAACTTCTATGGCCCCTCAAAGAAGTTACTAGGTTAAAAAATATAGCAAAGCCGTTGTAGCACAGGCGATTGATAATCGCCCCTACAATTAATCTATTCATTTTATAATAACCGCTGAATCGCTACAGAAAATATACAAAAATTAGAAGGTTTCATTGACTTTTAGACTATAAGAATGTATAATTTAGTAAGATTTTTAAGGAAATACAAAAAAATATAAGACTTTAAAGGGGGAACTATAAATGGAAAATAAATACAGAAACCACACATGTGGAGAATTAAACATAAAAAACGTAGGAGAAGAAGTAAAGCTAGCAGGCTGGGTTCAAAGAATAAGAAACCTAGGAGCTATGAAATTTATAGACTTAAGAGATGAAGCACGGTATTACTCAAATAGTTATAAATGAAGAAACAAATATAAAAGAAGAAGAGCTAGTAACAGAATGTGTAATATCTGTAGATGGAGAAGTTATAGAACGTTCAAATAAGAACTTAAAAATTGCAACGGGAGAAATAGAAATAAAAGCAAATAAAATAGAAATACTTGGAAAATGTAAAAATGTACTTCCATTTGAAGTAAACTCTGAAAAAGCAGATATTACACAAGTAAAAGAAGACTTAAGACTTAAATACAGATTTTTAGATTTAAGAAATGAAAAATTACACAAAAATATTTTGCTTCGTTCAAAAGTTTTAAAATTTTTAAGAGACAAAATGAATGAAATGGGCTTTCCAGAAATTCAAACACCAATACTTGCAAACTCATCTCCAGAAGGAGCAAGAGACTTTTTAGTACCAAGTAGGTTGCATCCAGGGGAATTTTATGCACTTCCACAAGCACCACAACAATTTAAACAATTACTAATGGTATCAGGTTTTAATAAATACTTTCAAATAGCACCATGTTTTAGAGATGAAGATCCACGTGCAGACAGAGCACCAGGAGAATTTTACCAATTAGACTTTGAAATGAGTTTTGCTACTCAAGAAGAAGTTTTAACAGTATTAGAAGAAATATTCATAAGTACGTTTAAAAACTTTACAAACTGGAAAGTAGATGAAGCACCATTTTTAAGGTTGCCATATAAAGAAGCAATGGAAAAATATGGAATAGATAAACCAGACTTAAGAAACCCACTTATAATACAAGATGCAACAAACATATTTAAAGAAGTAGAATTTAATGCATTTAAAGATAAAACAATAAAAGCCATAGTAGTACCAAATGGAGCAAATCAAGGAAGAAAATTCTTTGATAACATGACCGAATTTGCTATAGAAGAAGCAGGAGCAAAAGGGTTAGCATGGGTAAAACTATCACAAGAAGGTCCAGTAGGAGGAATTGCCAAATTTGTAACAGAAGAAGTAAAAAAAGAATTAGAAGAAAAATTAGGAGCAAAAACTGGAGATAGCTTATTCTTTATAGCAGACGAGTTTAAAACAGCACAAAAAATAGCAGGATTAGTACGTATAGAATTAGGAAAAAGGTTAGAATTAATAGAAAAAGACACATATAAATTCTGCTTTATAGTAGACTTTCCAATGTACGAATATAATGAAGAAGAAGACAAAATAGACTTTAACCACAATCCTTTCTCAATGCCACAAGGAGGAATGAAAGCACTACAAGAAAAGAACCCATTAGATATATTAGCATATCAATATGATGCAGTATGCAATGGATATGAAATGGCATCAGGAGCAGTAAGAAACCACGATCCAGAGCTAATGGTAAAGGCATTTGAAATAGCAGGATATAGTGAAAAAGAAGTAGAAACAAGGTTTGGAGCACTATATAATGCATTCCAATATGGAACACCACCACATGCAGGAGCAGCACCAGGGGTAGATAGAATGATAATGTTAATGACAAATCAAGAAAACCTAAGAGAAATAATAGCATTTCCAAAAAACAAAAAAGCAAGAGATGTACTTATGGGAGCACCAAATAGAGTAACAGAGGAACAATTAAGAGATGTACATATAAAACTAATAGAAGAATAAGAATACTTAAAAATAATAACTACAACAAAATACCAGCTTTTATTATAAAGCTGGTATTTTGTTGTAGTACAGATAACATTAGAACCAATCTTCGCCCTCGAATTCATCATCAGCATGATAAATAGGTCTTGATAACTGTGGCGAAACAGTTGCCTCATCATACTGAACATCTTGAGGAAGATAATCGTAGTCAAAATCATCATCAGGAATGTAAGCACCAAAATCTTTTTTCGGCTTTGCCATAAATATCACCCATACCTTTCTGAATTATAAAAACGTTGCATATAATAATTATAGCATATGATATTAGAAAAAGCAATGAATTCATAGATTTATTAAAAATAAAAAAACATTGATTTTATAGAATAAAAAATTTTTATAAATCTTATATAAAAACGAACAAATTTTCCAAAAAACTATTGACAACCTATTATTACAATGATATTATTTCAACATAATAATTCAAAGAAGGGGTGATTTTATGGATAATAGAAATCCGACGGCGAATTACCAAATCGAAGAAATAAATGAACTTTTAAATGATATAAGAAATGAACAAATTAATTTGTCAGAAAACTTACAAAAGAATTTCTCAGTTATTATGAGTAAACTAATGAAAATGCAAGAGTACAATAAGATAGAAGACATGACAAATCAAGTATTTGAAATGAGAATGTCAAATATAGAAGATTTACTATTTAAAATATCAGCCAAAATATAACTAATACAAAAATGTTTTTGAACTATAATATATTCAATAGAATGCACAATTTGAGAAAGTATTGTTTATGCTATTTTAATATAATAAAGTTCAAAAGCATTTTTTATATACTAGAAAAATAATCTATATCAAATTAAAGTGTAGGGGTGAGCAGTGCTCGTCAGTGTAACCAATATAATTTCTTATATAATAAAAAGCACAATTAACTAAAACCAAAAAGTTGCAAGAAAATATTGACAGAAAACTAATAAGAATGATATAAAAAATATATAAATGAAAAGGGGAAGTAAAAAATGAAGAAATCAAATATAGGCATAATTTCCATAATAGCAGTTGTAATTACTGTAGCACTTGTAATGATTAGTGGTTATAATGGAATGGTTTCAAAAGAGGAAAAAGTAGATAGTTCTTTATCAAATTTAGATGTAATGTTACAAAGGAGAGCAGATTTGATTCCAAACTTAGTTAATACAGTAAAAGGATATACAAATCATGAAACTAAGATAATTGAAGAAATAACACAAGCAAGATCGAAATTAGTAAATGCAAATAGTCTAGAAGAAAAATCAAATGCAAATAATGAATTAACAAAATCTTTAAATGCTTTAATGGTAGTTGTTGAAAATTATCCAGATTTAAAATCATCTGAAAATTTTAGACAATTATCAGATGAACTAGCTGGAACAGAAAATCGTATTGCAGTAGCAAGAAAAGACTATAATGATAGTGTAAATAGTTTTAATTCATCAATAAAAAAATTTCCTAATAATATATTAGCAGGAATATATGGTTTTGAAAAAGCAACATATTTCAAAGCAGATGAAGCAGCTGGGGAGGTTCCTAGTGTTAATTTCTAATAATAAAAGTTGTATTAAAATATTAATAATACTTTTAATTCTAGTAAATGTATTAACAATAGAAGCACTAGCAATAGTTAAACCAACTAACGATTTCTATGTTAATGATTATGCTAAGTTACTTGATACAGAAACTAAACAATATATTATATCTACAAATAAAAATTTATATAAGAAAACAGGAAGTCAAATAGTAGTAGTTACAATTGAAAGTTTAGAAGGTAATTCATTAGAAGATTATGCTACAAAGTTGTTTCGAAACTTTGGAATAGGAGATAAAAATAAAAATAATGGAATACTTTTATTATTATCATTAAAAGAAAGGAAATTTAGAATAGAAGTAGGTTATGGATTAGAAGGAATATTACCAGATGCTAAAACAGGTAGAATTCAAGATGAATATATAATACCATATCTTAAGAATAATAAGTGGAATGAAGGAATTAGAAATGGATTTAATGCAATTTTAAATGTAATTGCCAATGAATATAATGTTGAAGTAGGAGGAGAAAAAGCTGTAAAAACAACTACAACAGATGATACAAATAATACAAGTATAATAATTTTACCATTTATATTTTCAATAAACTCATTTATAGTTGGAATGATATTACGTATTTTAAGTAAAAAAAAGAAAATTAAAAAGATTAATGTATGGATAATTTCTATTATATATATAGTAGTTATTACTATAATATGTATTTTCGCTATTAAAAATGTTATATTTCCAAATGAAGAAATATTTGGAGATAGACAATATTCAGTATTGAATACTATAATAATATTTAATTTAGTAGCATTTCTTACAGGAATACTTGAAAATGGTGGAGAATATTGGATAGGTGGTTCTTCAGGAAGAAGTTCTTCGAGCGGAGGTTCCTCAGGAGGAGGCTCTTCGGGAGGAGGAGGAAGTTCAAGAGGGTTTTAACATTTAATTTATTTATAATAAAAGTAGTAATATATTAAAACTAGATAAGTTTTTATGTATTACTATTTTTATTGTACAAAAAAATAATAAAAATATCAACAAAAAGAAATGAAACAATTGACTTTTACTATAATCAATTGATAAAATATACAAAAAAACAAGGGGAAGAAAATGAAGAAAAATTTTAAATTTTATATAGTATTATATTTAGCAAAATTATCAAGAATTGCTTTAAAAATAATAGGAAGAGATGCAACATATTTTCCAGGGAAACTTGCAGTAACACTGTGTCCAGATTTTTTAGGAAGAATAGATAAACCAAAAACAATAATAGGAGTTACAGGAACAAATGGAAAAACTACAGTATGTAACATGATAGAAGACTGTTTAAAAGAAAATGGGTATGAATTTATAGACAATCACTTAGGCTCAAATATTAACTCAGGGTTAGCTTCAACATTAATAGAAGGAGCAAATTTATTAGGAAAGCAAAAAAAGGACTTAGCAGTATTTGAAATAGATGAAAGAAGCGCAGTAAAAATATATCCATATATAACACCAACATATTTAGTGTGCACAAACTTATTTAGAGATTCATTAAAAAGAAATGCACATACAGAATTTATCTCAAATATATTGACAAATAACATTCCAAAGGAAACAAAACTTATTCTAAATGGAGACGATTTAATAGTATCAGGCTTAGCTCCAGAAAATGAAAGAGTATACTTTGGAATAGATAGATTAGAAACAGATTTAGAAAAATGCGAAAACATAGTAAGAGACATAACAGTATGTCCAAAATGTGATACAAAGTTAGAATACGACTTTGTAAGATATAACCATGTAGGAAGAGCACATTGTCCAAAATGTGATTTTGCATCACCTAAAATAAATTATGAAGTAACAAACATAGACTTTGAAAAGATGAAAATGTGGGTAAAAGATGAACAAAAAGAAGAAAACTATGATATCATAAATAATAACATAATAAACATATACAATATGTTAGCAACAATAGCAGTACTAAAAGAAATAGGTCTAACAAGAAATCAAATAAATTCAGTACTAAAAAATCAAAAAATAGTAGACACAAGGTATAGCAAAGAAAAAATAAAAAATATAGAAATAATAACACAACTGTCAAAAGGAATGAATCCAATAGCATGTTCAAGAGCCTTTGACTATGTAAGAAAAGAAGAAGGAAATAAAGCAGTATTTGTACTACTAGATGACCTGCACGAAGCAGCAAACTCATCAGAAAACATAGCATGGCACTATGACACAGACTACGAATTTTTAAACTCAGAAAGTATAAAACAGATACTAACAGCAGGAGCAAGGTATTTAGACACATATGTAAGACTTCAAATGGCAGACATACCAAAAGAAAAAATAGTATATGGGAGAGACGAAATAAGTCTAGTAGACAAGCTAAATTTAGAAGGAATAGACAAAGTATTTATTCTGCATGACCTATACTCAATAGACCTAAAAAATCAAATAAAGAAAAAAGTAGAAGAAAAAATACTAGAAAAATAAACTACATTTGGGACGGTAGATTGGGGACGGTTCCTAATCGGAAACAAGATAGAGAAAAATAATAAGTAGAAAACAAAAATAATCTGGATAGATTAGGAACTGTCCCCAATCGGAAGCCAATAGAAAAACAAAAAAGAAGAGAGGAACATAAAAAAATGAATAAAACAATAGAAATATTATTTCCAGAATTCTGCAACCTATATGGAGACATAAGCAACATGAAATACTTACAAAAATGCATACCAGAAGCAAACTTCATAGAAACAAACTTTGGCGAAGAACCCGCATTTGTAAAAAACGATGTAGACCTAATATATATGGGGCCAATGACAGAGAAAATGCAAGAAAAAGTAATAGAAAAGTTAAAGCCATATAAACAAAGAATAGAAGAACTAATAGAAAAAAATACAGTATTCCTAATAACAGGAAATGCAATTGAAATCTTCGGAAAATATATAGAAAATGAAGATGAAAGCAAAATAGAAGCATTAGGAATATTTGATATATATAGCAAAAGAAATATGATGAAAAGGCACAATAGCAACTTTATAGGAAAATATGAAAACATAGAAATAGTAGGTTTCAAAAGTCAATTTACACAAAGCTATGGAAATAATGAAGAAAACTATTTTGCAAAAGTAGAAAAAGGAATAGGACTAAACCCAGAAAGCATATTAGAAGGCATACAAAAAAACAACTTTATAGCAACATACCTAATAGGTCCAATACTAATATTAAACCCAGAATTCACAAAAAAAATACTACAAAAAATGGGAATAGAAGAACCAAAAGTAGCATTTGAACAAGACGTAAAAAATGCATATGAACAACGTTTAAAAGAGTTAAAAAAATTATAAAATATCTATTTGCCTATTGCAAATAACATAAAAAAATGATATTATATTATACAATAGTAAAAAACACTAAACAAGGACAACACAAATAAAAAAAGTCTTAAGAGAGCTAGATAAATGGTGAAATTCTAGTAGAAACTATTTTATTTGTTATCACCTATGTAGTTGCTAAACTGAAAAAGCTAAAAAGTAAGTTTAGCCGTACCTTCTGCGTTAAAGAAAAGATAAGTGGAAAATTAAAAGATAAACAATTAATTTTCAAATTAGGTGGTACCACGAAATTACAAACTCTATTTCGTCCTATTATATTAGGGCAAAATAGAGTTTTTTGAGCTTTGCCATTCCAATTGGGGACGTTTCCAAATGAGAAGTCTGTCACTTTTGGGGACTTTTACTAAAAGGGACGATCCTTTTTCGGAAAAAATTACCAAAAGGGACACTCGCTTAAGAATAATAAGAATTAAATTACATACCTACTGATTAAGAGTCACCTGCTCCACCAACTGATGAACTGGTGCAAGAAAGTGGCCTTTGGATTATGAACTCCACTATATGGTAATATGGCTAAATAAATATATATAAATGTAAAGGAGGCACAAAAATGCAAGAAATAAAAGTAAAAGGAATATACAAGCATTTTAAAGGCGATTACTACTTTGTAGAAGATATCGCAATACATAGTGAAACAAGAGAAAAATATGTTATATATAGAGCATTATATGGTGAGCAAGAATTATATATAAGACCATATGATATGTTTGCAAGTGAAGTAGACCACGAAAAATATCCAAATGTAGAACAAAAATATAGATTTGAACTACAACATATAGAAAGCAAGAACAATTAATGCCAAAATTGAGTACAGTCCTAATTGGAAAAAAAGTAACAATTTGGGATAGGGGTATTAAAGAAAAAAATAAAATATATTACAAGGACTGTCCCCAGCGTTCCGAAATCGGAACGAAAAAGACCGTCCCTAGCGTGCGGAAAGGAGAATTTTAGAATGTACAAAAAAGTAGAACTTAAGGAAAACGGATTTGTAGGAATGGAACGAGAGGTTTCAAATTTATGGAAGGAAAAAGATGTTATCAAAAAGAATTTTGATATGAATAATGGTAAAAGATATTTTACTTTTTATGATGGACCACCTACAGCTAATGGTAAGCCACACGTAGGCCATATACTAACTAGGGTTATGAAAGATATTATCCCTAGGTATAAAGTAATGAAAGGTTATGACGTAATTCGTAAAGCTGGTTGGGATACACATGGTCTTCCAGTTGAACTTGAAGTTGAAAAGAAATTAGGAATTTCAGGTAAAGAGCAAATTGAAGATTATGGTGTTGAAAAATTTATAGGTGAATGTAAAGAAAGCGTATTTAAATATGTTTCTATGTGGGAAGATATGACTAACCAAATAGGCTATTGGGTAGACATGGAAAAACCATATGTAACTTATCATGATGATTACATAGAATCTGAATGGTGGGCTTTAAAACAAATGTGGGAAAAAGGTTTATTATACCAAGGTCATAAAGTTATGCCATATTGCCCAAGATGTGGAACAGCTCTTTCTTCACACGAAGTAGCACAAGGGTATAAAGATGTTCAAGACTTAACATGTACAGCTAAATTTAAAGTAGCTGGAGAAGAAAATGTATACTTCCTAGCATGGACAACAACACCTTGGACATTACCTTCAAACTTAGCACTTTGTATAAATAAAGCATATACATATGCATATGTAAAAGTAGAGAAACCAGTTATAGATGGTAAAATGCAAGAAGAAGGAAGAGAAGAAGTTTATATTTTAGCAAAAGACTTAATAGAAACAGTACTAAAAGATATTCCTTATGAAATGTTAAAAGAAGTAAAAGGAACAGAACTTTTAGGTATGAAATATGAACAATTAATGCCATTTGCTAAAGTAGAAGGAAAAGCTTTTGAAGTAATACATGGAGACTATGTAACTTTAACAGATGGTACAGGTATAGTTCATATAGCACCAGCTTATGGTGAAGATGATAGCTTTGTTTCAAAACAAAATGGAATAACATTTGTAAACTTAGTAGATAAATCAGGAAACTTCGTTCCAGAAGTTACACCATGGGCAGGAAGATTTGTAAAAACTTGTGATAAAGATATATGTATATGGCTTGCTCACGAAAATAAATTGTTTAGCTCAGCAAAACATACACACAGCTATCCACACTGTTGGAGATGTGACACACCACTTCTATATTACCCAAAAGAGAGCTGGTTTGTAAAAATGACAGAAGTTCGTGACAAGTTATTAGAAAACAATAACAAAATAAACTGGATGCCAGACACAATACGTACAGGACGTTTCGGAAAATTCCTAGAAAATGTTATAGACTGGGGAATTTCAAGAGATAGATATTGGGGAACACCACTTCCAATATGGAGATGCCATGATTGTGGACATATGGAATGTATAGGCTCTAGAGAAGAACTAAAAGAAAAAGGACAAAATGTACCAGAAACGATCGAACTACACAAACCATACCTAGACCCTATCCACATTAAGTGTCCAGAATGTGGAAAAGACATGATAAGAGAAAAAGAAGTTATAGATTGTTGGTTTGACTCAGGTTCAATGCCATTTGCACAATTACACTACCCATTTGAAAATAAAGAATTGTTTGAGAAAAACTTCCCAGCACAGTTCATTTCAGAAGCGGTAGATCAAACTAGAGGATGGTTCTATACACTACTCGCAATATCAACATGTATATTTGATACAAACCCATTTGAAAACTGCATAGTTCTAGGACACGTATTAGATAGTAAAGGGCTAAAAATGTCTAAACATTTAGGAAATGTAGTAGACCCATTTGAAGTATTAAACTCAGTTGGAGCAGACGCAACACGTTGGCATTTCTATACAACAAGTGCACCATGGCTACCAACAAGGTTCTCAACAAAAGATGTAGAAGAAACACAAAGAAAATTCTTATCTACATTATGGAATGTATATTCATTTTACGTTCTATATGCAGAAATTGATAAATTTAACCCAGTAGAATATTCAGATTTTGAAGTTACAAATGTAATGGATAAATGGATAATATCTAAATTAAACACATTAATAAAAGATATAGAAGAAAAATTAGATAACTACGATATAACATCAGCAGCACTAGAAATAGAAGAGTTCACAGACGAACTTTCAAACTGGTATGTACGTAGAAACAGAGAAAGATACTGGAAAACAGAGCTTTCAGATGACAAAATAGGAGCATATGTAACATTATATAGAGTATTAACAACTCTAGCCAAAGTAGCAGCACCATTTGTTCCATTTATAACAGAAGAAATTTATCAAAACTTAGTTGTAGGTTTAGATAAAAATGCACCTGAAAGTATTCACCTATGCACATGGCCAGAAGTAGATGAAAATGCAATAGATAAAAAGTTAGAAGAAGAAATGGGATTAGCATACACAATAGTAAAACTAGGAAGAAGTGCACGTAACAGTGTAAACATCAAAAACAGACAACCACTATCAAAAATGTTAATATCAGCAAGTGAGCTTCCAGAATACTATGGTGATATTGTAAAAGATGAGTTAAATATCAAAGAAGTAGTACTAGGAGCTCAAATGGCAGAGTACGTAAACTTTGAAATAAAACCAAATCTTCCAATATTAGGAAAAATTTATGGAAAACTAATTCCACAAATAAGAAATGAAATAGCAAACCAAAACCAAATGGAATTAGCTAGTAAAGTACAAAATGGAGAAAGTGTTGTAATAACAGTAGAAGGGCAAGAAATTGAACTAAACAGTGGCAATTTACTTGTAACAATGCAAGGAAAAGAGGGATATGCTTTTTCTGGAGAAGGTCAAACAGGAGTTGTATTAGATACAACAATTACAGGAGAACTAAAAGAAGAAGGCTATGTACGTGAAATACTTTCAAAAGTACAAAACATGAGAAAAGAAAGTGGATTCGAAGTATTAGATAGAATTAACCTTTATGTAGCTGGAAATGAAATGCTAGAAACAGTAATTAAAAAATATAGTGAGCAAATACAAAAAGATACATTAGCAGATAACATTATATATAATGAAAATGCAAAAGAATATACAGAAACCTCAATAAATGGAGAAAAATTAAATATAACAGTAGAAAAGATTTAGTGAATGAAAAAATATAAATGATAAATTGGAAGGAAATTTTATCCTTCCAATTTATCATTTATTAATGTTATATTTTTTGAACTTTTTATAGCACAATTATTATGATAATTTATACTTAATAACTCAAAATTCCTTTTTCTTTTAATTCGCTGATTATTTTTATTGCCTTAGGCCTGTAATAATTAATAATTCCTTCTGCACTGTAAGCAATGAGTCCAATTACTACAGCATCTGAGAAATCTTTTTTAAAAATTAATTGACCAACAAAGTCTTGCTTAAAGTTAAAATCTTTTTGATAGATATCAAAACAATAGCCATTAAAATCAGAATTAGCAGGTACGAATCTTAAAGTAAGTTCAAACATAAAATTTCCTCCATATTAATAGATGAATAAGAAATAAAAGTTACATATCTATTATAGCATAAATTGACATAAAATGCAATGAAAGCGTCGAAATTTAGCGAAAACTTTTTCTTGCTTTTTATTAAACCTAGGAGTATAATATTAAAAAAATGGAGATGAGAAAAATGACAAGTGAAGAAGAATGGGAATATTATAGACCTTTTATAGAAGAAGCTGAAAGAGATATTGAAGAAAATGGTGTATTAACTGAAGACGAATTTTGGGCATTAGTTGAAGAAGAGAAAAAAGAAAGGAGAGAAAGATTATCAAAGATAAAAGACATTACAAGATTACGTTTGGCAAAATGTTTTGGAGAGATTTCGAAAAGATTCGTAAGAATATAATTATTTTTTCGAATAAATTGGAATCAAAATTTAAAAAATCAATTAGAAATAAGATAAAAACATTAAGAGAAAATCCATATGCTTATCAAAGAATAGAAAATAGCAATATGCTGCGAAGATTTTTTATCGATAAATATGTTATCATTTATAGAGTAAATAAAAATTATATTACCATCTGACGAATTTTACCACAAAAATCAAATTATAAAAGAAAAAAATCAGATATCTTAAAATTAGAATTCTAATAGAATTTAATCTAATATTAAAAATCAAAATAAATTATAAAATAAAAAATAATACATTATAAAATTAAGAGTACTTTCATGCTTCATAATATTTCTCAGTATTAGAATATAAATCATCTAAAGTAATACCTAAAACCTTACAAAAAGCTAAAGCTTCAAAATCTTTAACTGTTTTTTTACCATATTCAATTTCATAAATATCGCAAATATACATAGTAACGCCAATTAAATCTAGTTTTTTACAAATTTCAGTTTGCGAAATTTTTTTGTCTTTTCTATATTTTCTTAAATTTTTACCAACAATATTTAAATTACCATTTAAAGTTTTAACTTTCATAAAAATTACCCCGTTTAAAAATTTTATAATAGATAATAATTGTATAATAAATATTAAATAAAAATTACAGGTTCAAACTGTAAAAATAACAAAAAAGTTACAGTAACTTTACAAATATATAACATTATACAAACTAATTGAATTATAAATAGTTATAAAGTACAATAAAAATACAGGAACAAGCTGTAAAACAAGGAGGAAAACCAAATGAAAAACAATGCAATAACACTAATATCATTAGTAATCACAATAATATTACTAATAATCCTAGCAGGAATAGGAATTAATTTGAGTATAGGAGAGAATGGATTATTCAGTAAAGCCAAATATGCAAAGGAAGAAACAAACAAACAAACTGCAACAGAAAAAATAAATTTAAAAATAACAACAGCACAGATAAACACATATTCACAAAGGCAAGAAATGCCTACTCTAAAAGAGCTATCATTGGCACTTGGGAATGACGATGAAATAGCGTATGTAACAGAAGTAAGCCAAATAGCAAGTACAAAGTACGAAGTAGGGGAAGAACCAACATCAATATTCACAAAATTAAAGGAATATCCATATGAATTTGAGATAAATGGTAAATTGCAGTTAGCATCAATAAATGGAACAAAAGTTGCTAATGTGTATAAGAACTATTGGGAAGATACAATAATATATGATGGAACTAATAGGCAAGGAAATATAATTACTTTATCAGAAAGTGCATATAACTTTAAAGAATTGCTATTGAGAGTAGATAATACATATATACAAGTACCTATAATACAGAATGAAACATCAATTTTGCAAGGAGGAGTGAAATTGTATCCAGGCGGAGTAGCAAAACATATAATTGGAGTAGAGGCAAATTTAAGTGAGGATGGTATAAAATTAATTGTAAAATCAGTAAATAGAACATTTAGTGACCAAATAACTCAAAACTATGAAGCTACTATATCTAAAATAATAGGAAGATATAGAATAAAATAAAATATAGAAAGATTTACGAAGGAAAGATTTGGACGCGTCCCAAATCTTTCCTTTTTAACAGGCATTTATTTTTGTGTGAAAAATATTATGTATAAAAGTGGCAAGCTAAAACGTAAAAAGTTATTGAAAAGAAAAAAGATAATATATAAAATCATTATAGAAATAGAATGTAAAAGGAGAACAAAAGATAATGAGAAAACAAAATAAGGGAATAACTTTAATAACGTTAGTCATCACAATAGTACTATTATTGATATTAGCATTTGGAACATTAAAAATAATGATAGATTATAATATAATAAAGTTAGCAAGAAAAGCAGGAAAAGATTATTCCAATTCACAAAATAGAGAAATAAGTGAAATAGAAACAGCATTTATGCAAGCAAGAGGAGAAAAGCCTAAAATAAATGTAAATAATAAAGAAGGTTGGGCAGGAAAAGAAGGAAAAAAAGTAACATTTGATATTGTAGAGGGCTATAAAATAAAGTATACAACAGATGGAACTGAACCAAGTATAAATAATGGAGAAGAATATAGTGGTGAATTTATAATAAAAAATAATTGTACAATAAAAGCAGTATATATTAGAGAAAAAGAAATTGTTGGAGATATACAGGAAGAAAGAATAGAAAAAATAGATAGGAATGCACCACAAAATTTAAAAATAAGTTTAGAAGCAGGAAAAACAGCAGTAACAGTTAATGTTACAGAAGCAGAAGATATGCCTGAAACACCAACAGATTCATGTAGTGGTATAGCAGAATATAGATTTAGAAATAACAATGGAGAATGGACAAGTTGGCAAACAGATAAAACATACACTTTCACAGAAATATATGGAGACTTAGCAGGAGTAAATTGTATGGTACAAGCTCAAGTAAGAGATAAAGCAGGTAATATAAATGAAATGGAAGTAACTGAAAATACAAAAACCACATGTTTAAATTATACATATTATACAGATACAAAAGGAAAAGCAATTATGTCACTTTCATCGACTGATCGTTGGGGAGATATAACAAACACAAAAGCAAATGCAGGTGGAAGTATTTGTGCTACGTACTATGTAAAATTTAGAGGGGCGAATGCAGTTAATGCACTTATAGTATCTGATACATATTCAGGAGCACAGGTATACACTCCTAATTATAGAGAACTACGGAAATTTACTTTCAGGAGCAACTGCAATAAATTATCATGGAACAACATATTACTATGGTGGAGGAGGATGTTTACATATAAGTATACTTGCTAGAGTATATAATCAAAACTTCCCATCAGTACGGAAGTAGTTCAAATGTATATAGTACTAATGAAGATGCTGTAAGGGCACTACTAGATATGTATTTTTCTTAAATATAAACTTAAAGATAATCATATAAAAAAGTACATTATTTTAAGTTAAAGTTGAAAAGGATATAATTGCTAAAATGTTGTACTTCATATTAAATTAGAATTTGTTTAAAATACTAACTTTAAAGGGAAAGGTAATTTTATATGTTAGATTAAATATTCAATTAAGTTATTAGAAATATGTTTATAAAAAATATGAAAGTATTGAAAAAAACATCAAATAATGATACTATTTGCTTATAATAAAAATATTGATTAAACTTGTTAAATAATAAAAAGGGTTAGAAGTAAATAAAGAGTTATTTAGTAGGAGGAATAAAGAATGTACTTTAAAGTAGAACAAATTTCCAAAAGTTTATATGGTGCAGAGTTTAATATAGTAGATACGAATGGAAATAAATTAGGAAATGTGATTGTAAATGGAAGAATGGGAACAATGGAGGTAAATGTACAAATAAATTTTATAAAAGATACTATTGTTTTAAAGTATGGATATAAAAATATAAAAGAAGCAATAAAAGCAAGTTTTGGAAAAGCAATATTCAGACCATATGATGTAATAGTAAATAATAGAGAAGATGGAAGAATAGGAACACAATATATAAAACAAGGTATGACAAGCAAAATAGCAGTAAAAGAACTTACATTGAATGAATTAAAATTTGAAAGTTATTTTTGTGGGTTAGGAAAAGAAGGTCAAGCATATTCTATTTATACAAATGAAACACAAATTGCACAAATAAATAAAAACAATGAAGTAATTAATGCACTTCATAAATATGAAATAAAATGTATAGAAGATAAATATGTAATACCTACATTAATTGAATGTATATATATATATGTATTTTCAGACTATACACCAGGTGAAAAAATAATAAAAGGAAAAAAAGTAACAATTGTAAACACTACAGATAAATTCTTAAAATCAAAGTATAATGCTAATTTCTGGAAGGAAAATTAAAATAAAAAGAAGAAGATAAATACTTTATAAGTAAATATTATAGAGTATTTTTTCTTTGGAAATAATAGTGTATTTAAGAATTAGTTAATAAAATATTAAAGTAGAATTAATGATATTAGAATTTAAAAATATATTAATTTTAAGTTCTGTTTTTGAAAAAAGTACACAAATGATATTAGAAAAAATTATAAAGTTTATGTAAGAAATAAAAAATATATATTCAGTATAGTTTAATTTATTAATAAACAAAAATATTTTTATAAGTAAATATCTTATAAAAACTTATAAAAAGGATATAGAAAATACATTCAAAAATATGCTATTAGTATATTGCAAGAAAAGTCAAAGTATGCTATTATGAAATTACATAAAAGAGAAATGGAGTAATAGTTATGAGTGAAGAACGAAAGAAAACGAATAAATATGTTACAAGGTATGAACAAATACATAAAAAGTTAGAAAAGGTAGTATCAATATACACTAATAGTTTAAGCGACAAAGAACTAAAAGAATTTATATTAAAATATAGGAAAGCCGATAGAGAAGGGTTAAGAAATTCACTAATTGAAGTTCCAGAAGATAATATGAAAAATGTATTGCAAGAGCAATATGCTAGCCATAGTAAAGTGAAAGGAGAAATAGGAACAATACCTATAGAGGATCAATCCTATGAAATAAAAAGTATAGCAATTCTAATATTAATGTCAAATAGGCTATCTAAATTTTATAGCAAAAAATTAGACAATCAATGTCTAGATGAACAAAAAAGGCAAATATATAGTAAAAATGAAAGAGAATTATTAGTATGGAAAGAGAATGCTACATCAGAATTAATTGCAAGTTTATACATTTTAAATAAGACTGGTGGAAAAGAATATCAAGAGTATTTTTCATATGGAGAGCGTAAAGATAAAGATAAAGGAACAAGTACATTTGTTATAGATTTACCTTATATAGGTCAAATGAGTGTACACTTTGGACCCGACAAGCTAAATATTATAGAAGAAGCAAGAAGTAAAGCTATGTCTATATTAGAAAGAAAAAAAGCATTAGGTCAAATAAATAAAGATGACTTAAAAAGATTAATAGAAGAATTAAAGGTAAGTAAAATTTTACCAAAATATGAAGGAAAGCTATATGAATACTCATCTGCACTTCCTATAGAATACATAGGACCTACAGCTAAAAGAAAAGCACAAGAAATAGGCTTGGATAGCAAGCTTCCAGAAGAAATAACAAAAGAAGATATACAGAAAATGGCAGAAATTGGACTAAATGAAAGAGAGGCATATTATTTAGGAATAAAATTAGGGTGTCCAAAAGAACAATTAAAAGAAGTAATAAAAACATATAAAAATAGAGAGAGATTAAATCAAAATACAAATTTAAATAAAGTAACAACATCTAATAGAAGTACAACTCAAAGTGAACATAGTAAGGAAAATGAAAAATTACCAATTGAAAAAAGAGTTGGTAGAAAAGCAGTAATAATGTCAACAGCAACACAAAGAGAAGCAGTAGTACAGTTTGAAAATAGAAATTTGCAAAAATATAAATTAAACGAAAATGGTAAAGCAATGGGAGGATAGCACATGGTAAATTGCTATACAAAAGAAGATTATGCAAAAGCATATACAGAATTATTAGAAATAATTAAATATTTTTCTAAAGAAAGCTTAGAAAAATTACCAAAAGAAAATATAGAAATGTATAATATAGAAAAAGATAGGGACTATAATTTTACATATAATGAAGAATTAGAACTAGATGAACAAAATGTCTCTAAGCTAACAACAATACTACTAGCAAACTTATATATACAATACTTAGCAAGTGAAGAAGAAAGAAATAGAATAAAAGAAAGGGATCAAAAAGAACTAGAACTTTTAGAAAAACAAAAAAGAGAAATGTATAACTCTAATAAGATATTTGAAAATAGAAAAGAAGCTATTTATAAATATAATACCGAGGAAGTTAGTAAACTTAAGCAAAATGAAAATATAAGTTTATCAATTGTAAAAAAGCAGAATATATTTACAAAAATAATAGAAAAGATAAAGTTAAAATTTAGGGAAAAATGAGGTAGATGAAAATCTAAATTATAAAAGCAAACTTTAATTAGATTTTTCTATTACTATAAATCTAAAGTAAAAACTAAAAAATCCTAAAATATTAAAGTAACTAAGTTTTGAAATAAGAAAGAAAGGAATAAACTGAAAATGGATTATCTTAGAGAAATAAAAAAAATAATAAAAGAATTTTGTGAAAATGTTCCAGCAGAAGGATTTGAAATCAATTATTTAGAAAGTGCAAAAGAATTATATGAGCTTTATGGAGAAGCTTTAGCAAAATTAGAAAATGAAGAAGAATCAAAATTAGAAGAAATTTATGAGAAAGCTAAAAGACTATAAACTTTTAGCTTTCTCTAATTCTTGAATGGAAAAAATCGATTTCAGATGTAGGGGCAGGCCTCTAAGTCTACCCTGTGGAGAAGCTACTGTTACTCTTGAATATGAAAAATTAACTTTTAAGAATACATTTCACGTTGTATGTGTCGCTACCTTAGGTGACCCACCTAATAAAACAACCTTCTTGTTACACAGTAAAAATTAATTTAAAATGTAGGGACACGGGTACCATGCCTTTTTCTCAATTATAGTAAACAATGTTTATTGAAAATATAAGTAGAATATGTTAAACTAAATATGAGGTAAAAAGATATGAAAGAACAAGAATTTATTTTAAAAAATGTAAAATCATTCGAACTAAAAGACATATTTGACTGCGGTCAATGTTTTAGGTGGAATAAAGAAGAAGATGGAAGCTATACTGGAATATTTGGACATAATGTAGTAAATGTTTCTAAAGATGGAGAAAATGTAACATTTAGAGGAATTTGTGAGGAAAATATAGAAACTACATGTAGAGAATATTTCGATTTAAATAGAAACTATGAAGAGATAAAAGAAAAACTTTCGAAAATAGATGAACATATGAAAGAAAGTATTGAGTATGGGAAAGGAATACGTTTGTTAAATCAAGACTTATGGGAAACAATAATATCATTCATAATATCAGCAAATAACAACATTCCAAGAATAAAAGGAATAATAGAAAGAATATCAAAAATGTATGGAGATGAAATTATATATAATGAAAAAAGTTACTATACATTTCCAACAGTGGAACAATTAGCAAAGGCAACAGTAGAAGACTTAAGAAAATTAGGTCTAGGTTTCAGAGATGTTAGAGTGTATGAAACGACACATATGATATTAGAAAAAAGGGTGGATTTAGAAACTCTAGAAAAAGAAGAAGATTTTAACAAAGTAAGAGAAACATTACTTACTTTATCAGGAGTAGGCCCAAAAGTAGCAGACTGTATATTATTATTTTCTACACTAAAAAGATGGGAAGCCTTCCCAATAGATGTATGGGTAAGGCGAGTAATGAATGAGTTATATATACAAAATGAGGATGAAACAAAAGTAAATAAAACTCAAATAGAAAAAATAGCAAGAGAAAAATTTGGAAACTTAGCAGGAATAGCGCAGCAATACCTATTCTATTGGAAACGTGAAGCCTAAGTTCCCATTAGGGACGTTTCCTAATGGGAAATCTGTCACTTTTGGGAAGCTATTAAAAATATTTGAAAAAATAGAAATAAGAGGGTAAATAATGGAGAAGTTTTATTTTGAAGTTCCAAGTATAAGTAGAAAAAATGATGCTATTGCATACATAAATGAATTTTATGAATTTAATTCTAATATAAATGGAACTGGTGGATTACAAAGATTTTTAAATAATTATGAAGAATGGTTGAAGAAATTACAAGAAGATTATACTAGAATACCAAATGAAGAAAAAGTACCTGCAAGAACTTATTTTCTTGTTAGAAGTAATGATAATAAAATTGTAGGTATGATAAATATAAGGTTAGCATTAAATGAAAAATTAAAAAAATATGGAGGACATATCGGTTATAGTATTAGACCTACTGAGAGAGGAAAAGGTTATAATAAGATAAATTTATATCTAGGCTTAAAGGTTTGTAAAGAACATGAAATCAACAAGGTCTTCATGGATGCGAATAAGGAGAATCCAGCTTCATGAAGGACAATGGAGGCTTTAGGTGGTATAAGCATAAGAGAATTTTTTGATGATGAAATTGAGAAGTGTATAGTTAAAGATTATGAAATAGATGTAACTAAAAGTATAAGTAATAATTCAGCTATATATGAACCAATGATTGAACATAGAAGTTCCCAAAAGTGACAGATTTCCCAAAAGGAAACGTCCCCAATGGGAAGAAGGAGCAAAAAAATGAGTTTACGTCTAATATGTGGCAGAAGCGGAACAGGTAAAAGCGAGTTTTGCTTAAACGAAACAATAGAAAAACTAATTAACAAAAATAAAATATATATAATAACCCCAGAACAATTTTCATACTCAGCAGAAAAAAAACTGATAGATAAACAAGAAACTGGGGCTATTGTTAATGCTGAAGTTTTAACATTTAAACGTATGGCATACAGAGTAGAAAATGAAGTTCGGAGGAGTAACAGACAAAAAATTATCAAAATCTGCCAAAGCTATGATTATTTATAGTATTTTACAAGATAGCAAAACAAATTTAAAATTTTTAGGCAAATCAGAGCAAAATGTAGAACTTATAGATACAGCATTAACAGAATTTAAAAAGCACAATGTTACTTTAGAAAATATACAAAATTTAATAGAAATAGAAGAAGATAGATACTTAAAAGAAAAATTAAAAGACTTACAATACATATATCAAAAGTTCGAAAAGAGCCTACAAGATAAATACATAGATGAAAATGATATATTAACAATACTTGCAAATAACCTAGAAAGTACTGATATGTTTAAAGATACTATAATATATATAGATGAATTTACAGGTTACACAAAACAAGAATATAAAATAATAGAAAAACTTTTAAAAGTAGCCAAACAAATATCTATAACAGTAACAACAAATAACTTAGACATGGGAACAAATGAGGATTCAGATATATTCTATTCTAACAAACAAACAGCAGACAAGCTGTTATACCTAGCAAGAAAAAATAATATAGAATGTGAAAAAACAATATTTCTAGAAGAAATGCATAGATTTAAAAGTAAAGAACTTAAACATATAGAGAAAAACATATATAAAATACCATACACAATATATGAAAAAAATGTGGATAATATAAAGTTATTTTTAGCTACAAATGCATATTCAGAAATAGAACATGTGGCAAAACAAATTATAAAATTAGTGAAAAATGAAAATTACAGATATAGAGACATTTCAGTAATAACAAAAAATTTAGATACGTATTCAAGTTTAGTAAAAGCGATATTTAAAGCATATGATATACCAGTATTTATAGACGAAAAAAAAGAACTTAGTCAAAACATTTTTATAAAATATATAATGAGTATATTAGATGTATACGCAAAAAGCTGGTCTTATGATTCTATAATAAATTATATAAAAACAGGTTTTTTAAACTTAGATAATGATGATATATATATGTTTGAAAACTATTCTAAAAAGTGGGGAATAAAAGGTTCAAAATGGTACCAAGGAGAATGGAACTTTGGTGATGAAACGAAGGAGAATAAAGAGCAATTAGAAAGAATAAAAAATATTAGAAACATAGTAGTAAATCCATTAGTTAAGTTAAAAGAAGATATTTTGAGAAATAAAACAGTTGGTAATATAACAAAGGCAATATATAACTTTCTAATAGAAAACAAAATAGATAAAATACTTATAGATAAAAAAGAAAAATTAGAAAAAGAAGGACATATAGAGCTATCAAAAGAACAAGAATTGGCATGGAACATAGTCATAAATGTGCTAGACGAACTAAATATGATATTTGAAGAAGAGAAAATAAGCTTTGAAAAATATATGAACTTAGTAAAAATAGGTTTAAACTCAAGTGGCTTAGGAAGAATACCACAAACTGCTGACCAAGTAATAGTAGGGGACATAGAAAGAAGCAGAACGCATAAAGTAAAAGCAGTATTTATTTTAGGAATGAATGATGGAGCATTTCCAACAGTTCATAAAGACGAAGGATTTTTAGGAGATGAAGACAGAAAAAAACTAAAAGAAAAAGGAATAGAACTTGCAAAAGGCACTTTAGAAGCACTTTATGAAGATAACTTTAGCATTTATAAAGCATTTTGCACAGCAGAAGAAAAGCTATTTCTATCTTATGTATCAACAAATATTGATGGAAGCTCATTAAGACCATCAATTTTAGTAACAAAAATAAAAAAGATTTTTCCAAAATTAAAAGAAGAAAGCGATATGGTGTATGAACAAAATGAAGTAATTTCAGCAAATTCTTGTTTTGATGAACTAATAGTAAACCTAGCAAAGTTTAGAGATGGAGAAAAAATAGATAAAATTTGGTTTAAAATATATGAAGTTTTAAGTAAAAACGAAGATTGGAAATATAAGCTAGAATCAGCAATAAAAGCATTAAACTATACAAATAAACCAGAAAAAATTTCAAAAGAAAATATAGATAAATTATATGGTAACACACTAAATACAACAGTATCAAGACTAGAACAATATAAAGCATGTGGTTTTTCATACTATTTAAAATATGGTTTAAAAATACGTGATACAAATGAATTCAAAGTACAAATGGTAGATACAGGAAACTTTATGCATGATGTAATAGACACATTCTTTAAAACAATAAGAGAAAAAGAATTAGATGTAAAAAAAATAACAGAAGACCAAACGTATGAACTAATAGACAAGATTGTAGAGGAAAAACTATCAATTAGTAAAAACTATATATTTACAAGTACAGACAAATATAAGTTATTAACTAGAAGGCTAAAAAGGGTAATACAAAAGTCTATGAAATATATAATAGAAAGTTTGAAAGAAAGTGACTTTCAGGTATTTGGAAGTGAGCTAGAATTTAAAAAAGGAAAAGACTACGAACCAATAAGCCTGCAATTACAAGATGGAAAGAAAGTAGAAATAACAGGAAAAATAGACAGAATAGACTTAGCAAAAGATGAAAACGGAAAATATATAAGAATAATAGACTATAAATCTTCAGTAAAAAATATAGACTTAAATGAAGTAGTAGCAGGACTTCAAATTCAGCTTTTAACATACCTAGATGCAACATGTAAAATAGAAGAAATGTTCCCAGCAGGGGTACTTTACTTTAGCTTAATAGACCCAGTAATAAAAGCAGAAAAATATATGTCAGATGAACAAATAGAAGAAGAACTAAAGAAAAAATTTAAAATGAATGGGTTAATACTAGCAGATGTAAAAGTAGTAAAAATGATGGACAAAAAGCTAGAAAGCGGAAACTCAAATGTAGTACCAGCATATATAGATAAAGAAGGAAACCTAAGCAAAAAGTCAAATGCAGTAACAAGGGAGCAATTTGGAGATTTACAAAAATATACTGCAAAAATAATAAAAGAAATATCAGAAGAAATACTAAGCGGAAATATAAACTTAAACCCATATTACAATACAAAAACAAAGAAAACACCATGCGAATACTGTGAATATAAATCGATATGCCAATTTAAAGCAGGTAGCTATGGAAATAATTATAACTACATTAGCAAAAAAGAAAAGCAAGAGATTTTAGAACAAATAAAAAGTATAGTCGAAAAATAAGAACGTTTGTCGAAGTACTAGAAAAACAATTTAACATAATGTATAATAAAGCCACCTTTTACCGAAAAGGTAGAAAGGAGGTAATCACTATGAGCAAAATACAGAAGATAATTGCATTAACAATAGTGTACTTAATACTCAAAGAATTCGACAAATAAGGAAACTCCCCTAGTCCGAACACTAGGGGAGTTCATTTCACTATGAACAACTTTTTTAAAGCAATTTACATTGCTAAATATAATATACATTATTTTCCAACATTTGTCAATCGAAAAAATAAAAAATGTAAACAAAAATATTGGCAATTTAATCTCCTAATTTACCTCCATTACGCTGCTTATTTTCAGCAATGCTTGAAAATATTTCTTTTACATCAAGGCTCTGTAATTCTTCATCAGTTAATTGACTTATCTCAGAACGACAATATACTAAGTTAGCTACATCGAAGTATGTAGTTGCCTTACTACGGTCATATGTGGGGAGACACATCCAATTATCCATACCAAATTTTTCATATACGTTCTTATCGCCTCTAGGAATTTTCACTTCAGACATATTGAGCTCCTTTCTATGATAATTATCAGTTTATAAAGGTAATATAAGTTTACTTTTATAAGAATACTATAATTACCTTAAAATGTCAATAACTAATAACTCTATTTCATGATCCATGAATTATAACAAAATATTGAATTATATAAAGTTGTATAGTAATATATATTAAAAGAGGGAGGGAGATTTAATGCAAGACTTATCAAACGAAAACGTGGTGCATATAAAAGATGGAGATATAGAATATTTACAATTTAAAAAATTATTAGAATATAAGGATAGAGTTACACATTGCTATACAACAAGAAGTGATAACTATGAAAAAGATGATGGTAAAAATTATAAAAGATTATATGAGAGCTTAAACTTGGATTATAAAAAATGTGTAAAAATAAAAGAACAGATACATAGTAATTTCGTACAAATAATAGAAAATGAACGAACTAAGCCAGACAAAGTAGATGGTCTTATAACAAATAAAAAAGGAATATCATTTTCATTAAGATTTGCTGATTGTACGCCAATTTATTTGTATGACCCAGTAGAAAATGTAATAGGAGATATACATTCAGGTTGGAAGGGAACTGCAAACAAAATTGCTTGTGTAGCAGTAAAGAAAATGATAGAAGAATATAATTCAAAACCAGAAGACATCATTTGTTGTATAGGCCCAACAATAGGAAAATGTCATTTTGAAGTAGATGAAGATGTAAAAAATATTTTTGAAACTACTTTTTCATATATGAATATAAATGATAGGATAATAGAAAAAGGAGAAGTAAAAGAAGGAAAACAGAAATATTTTATAGATACAAATCTAATTAATAGAACAATGTTAGAAGAAATTGGCTTGCTAAAAGAAAATATAATAGAAAGTAATATATGTACAGTATGCAATAAAGATGTATTACACTCATATAGAGTAGATAGACAAAACGCAGGAAGAAATACCGCAATAATTTCATTAAAGTAAAGAATTGGTAAAGAATTGGGACGCGTCCAAATCTTTAACAACAAAATAAAAAAATGTAGGGTACCGTTTGTGGGAATACTTGTTAGAAATGACACCGCTATGCCTCTTTCTTGTAGTATAGGAAAAATCAAATTTTACGATGTAGGGGCACCGTTTGTGGGAATACCTCGTTGGCAATGACACCACTGTGCCATTCTGTTTTATATAAATAAAGGAGTAAACGAAAATGAACAAAAAACAAAACAATTTAATAAAATATAAAAGAAAAACATTAATAATTATAAGTATTATTGCCTTAATACTAATTATAGGAGTTTTTACACTTGCCATAAATATAAAAAGACAAACAAAAGCAGAAAAAGAACAAGAAGTAATTAAGGAGGAGGCGAGCCAAAATAAGGATGTGTTAGAAAGTAAAGAGGATAATTCTAATAAACTAAAGCTTAACAATTATATGCAAAAAGCAGAAGAAAAACTAAAAGAATTAACCGAAGACGAAGTAATAGCACAGTTATTTTTAGTAGGAACACATACTACTAGTGATTTTGAAAAATTAAAAGAAAAGCAATTTGGAGGATATTTATTCTTTGCAGATTTCTTCAAAGATAAAACAGAAAAACAAATACAAAATGAAATAAATAAATTTAATGAAGTCTCAAAAGTACCACTTTTAATAGCAGTAGATGAAGAAGGAGGAAATGTTGTAAGAGTTAGTAGTAACAAAAAATTAATAAACGAACCATTTAAATATTCAAGTGAAATATATCAAAATGGAGGTTTCGAGGAAATTTGGCAAGATACAATAAATAAAAGCAAATTTTTAAGTAATTTAGGAATTAATTTAAACTTGGCTCCAGTGGTAGATATATGTGAAAAAGAGACAGACTATATGTATAAAAGGTCATTAAAACAAGGAAAAGAAATAACAGCTACTTTTGCAAAAACAGTAATAAGTGCAAGTAAGGAAAGCAATGTATCATATGCACTAAAACATTTCCCGGGCTATGGAAACAATGTAGATACACATAAAACTACATCAACAGATGAAAGGAGTTATGAAGATATATATAATAATGACTTAGAGCCATTTAGGGTAGGTATAGAAGAAGGAGCAGAAGCCATACTAATAAGCCATAACATAGTAACAAGCATAGACCCAGAAAATCCAGCATCACTTTCACCTAAAATACATAAGTTATTAAGAGAAAACTTAAAATTTGAGGGAATTATTATTACAGATGCAATGAACATGGGAGCCATAGTAAATGAGTATACTTTAGAAGAAGCAATAATAAATGCTATTTCATCAGGAAATGATATTATAATAGTTACAATAAATAAAGCATCAAAAGAAAATTATGATGATATTATAAAAGCAGTAAAAACAGGAATAAGTAATGGTAAAATTACTAAAGAGGATATTTATAAAAAAGCTAAAAATATTATTGCGTGGAAATATTATAAAGGAATGTTATAATTAAAGAAAGTATAATTGAAAAAAATAAGAAGAAATGCCATATAATAAAAAGTTTTGTCGAAGCTCTAGAAAAACAAATATACATAATGTATAATGAAGCCACCTTTTACCCTAAAGGTAGAAAGGAGGTAATCGCCATGAATAAAATACTGAAGATAATAGCATTAACAATTATTTACTTAATACTCAAAGATTTTGACAAATAAGGAAAATCCCCTAGTGTGTGCATACACTGGGGGATTTCATTTCGCCATGAACAACTTTTTTAAAGCAATTTTCATTGCTAAATATAATATACAATATTTTCCAACTTTTGTCAATAAAAAATAGAAATAGTTTTAATACTAATTTGTAATCAATTCAATAAATTTCTCCGTAGCAAAACTTGTAATAGTATTCTTAGGTAAAACAATACCTAAACTTCTCTCTGGAATTTTCTCTTTTATAGGAATTTCAAAAAGAAGCTCATTTTCTAATTCATCTTTAGCAAATTCCTTTGTAATATAAGAAATGCCCATACCAATTTTAGCAAAATCCTTTACTAATGCATAACTTACAATATCAAATTTAGGATGAAAAGAAATATTATTTTTTTCCATTAAAGAGTTTAAAAATGCTCTTGTATTAGAAGGTTCCTTTTGAGTAATAATAGGAAAATTTGTTACCAAATCTTCAAGTGATATTTCTTCTAAAATTTTTTTCTTATAACTTAAATTACCAGCAAAGCAATCTTGCAAAGTAGCACAAGGAGTAATAATTAAAGTGTCATCATTTTGAGTAGGAAGGTTAACTACTAGAAGGTCAAGACTTCCTTTTTTTAAATCAGCTATTAATCGATTAGTTAAACTATTAGTAATAGAAATATCAATATTAGGAAACTGATTGTGAAATTTTTCAATAAAAGGAAGTAAGAAATATTTTGTTATTGTAGTACTTGCACCAATCCTTATTGTACCAGTTTCTAGGTTTTTTAAAGAAGTAAGCTTATGCTCACCATTAATAAAACTCTCAACTCCATTTTTGATAAATTCATAAAAAATTTTGCCATTTTGAGTTAAAACTACCCCTTTAGGTCCTCTATTAAATAAAGTAATTCCAAGTTCGGTTTCTAATTTCTTTATCGTTTTAGTAATAGCAGGCTGAGAAATATATAGTGAATTAGCAGCTTTAGTAATACTTCCGATAAAGAGCAACAGTATAAAATATTTTATAAGATTCATAATTAATATCCATCATATAACCTCCAGTTATAATAAATATAAATAATATATATTTGAATTATATCAAAAAATAAATTATAATGCAAATATCAAAAGAAGAAAGGAGCATAAAAAATATGCGGGTAGATGATTATTTATCAGTATGTATGTTTCAATTAAAGGTTAATTTAGACTGCAATAGTGTAGACGAATACATAATTGAAACAAAAGAGGTTAATTCACAATTAGAAGCAGCATTTTCTATAATAGAAAAGCGTAAGCCAGACATATCTTTATTTCCAGAAATGACATATTTGAAAAAATATGAAAAAAAGTATCAAGAGCTATCAGTATCAAGAATTATTGTAGCAGGAAGTTATTACAAAAATGGTATTAATACAACAGTAATATTTTCAGATGGAAAGAAACATGAAGTAACAAAATGTTATGCATCAGGTGCAGAACCAATGGCAAGAAAGGTTTCATTTTTACCAGTAGAAACATTTATAAAAGAAGAACTAAAAAGCCATGAATTCTGGATAAAAGGGAAAAAGCTATATATATTAAATTGTATGGAATACTACCATATAGCTTATTATATAGCAAGAAACCCACAGATAAACCATAATTTATTTGGAATAATTGCAATATGTTCTAATTCCAATACTCGAGTTTTTGAAGAAGAAACTATATGTATTCATAACCATAATGATAGTATATATACTTTTTCACTAAACTGTGTAAGCACATACAAAGGTGAAAATTATGGAGATGGCAAAAGTTATATTTATGGTCCAATTTCACAGCACGAAAAAGAATGGCTAAGAAAAGAAGGAATAAATAGTAAGAAAAATGTATGCCATTTATTATCATTGTCAGAAAGTGAAGCAAGTTATATATATGGAGAATTCTTACCATATGAAAAATTAAGCATATTTGGAAGAAGTGATAAGTATTCAAGTAACCCAAAAAACATTATAGTAGAAAAATTATAGGAGGGAAAAAATATGAAGAATATCATTATTACAAGTGGCCCAACAAATGAAAAGATTGATGCTGTTATGAAAATAACAAATATGTCAACAGGAGCATTAGGAGCAGCTGTAGCAGACACATTTTTAGAAGAAAGAAATGAAGAAATTGAAAGAATTTATTATATTTCAACAAAGATGTCTTATAAGCCTAAAGTAAAGAGTGAAAAGATACAATTTATAACAGTTGAGTCAACACAAGACTTAATTGAGGCACTAGAAGAGATTTTTGCTACAAAAAAAATTGATATAATAATTCACTCAGCAGCAGTAGGAGACTATGCAGGTAAATATGCTATAAGGGCAGAAGAATTAGTTGACGAAATTTGGGAGAAAGTACAAAATGCAAAAAGTAAGGAAGAAATTACAAAAGAAATGCTTATGAGCATTTTTGAAAATCCTGAAACTGTATGCAATAATACAACAAAAATTTCATCCTATGAGCCACATCTTATGACAATGCTAACATTAACACCAAAAGTAATTAGTAAAATAAAGCAAATGGCACCAGAAGTAACTTTAGTAGGGTTTAAGCTTTTAGAAGGAGTAAGCAAAGAGGAACTTTACGATGTAGCTTCAAAACTAAGGCAAAAAAATAAGGCAGACTATATAGTAGCAAATGACTTAGCAAAAATAGGAAATGGCAAACACTGGGCTATGATTATAAATGAAAAAGGAATCACAGCAGAATGCGAAACTAAGAAGGAAATAGCACAAACTTTAGAGAAACTTCTCTTTTAGTTAAAAAATAACACAAGAAATGCATTATCATTTTGCATTTCTTGTGTTATTTTAATTAAGTTATAATTAAAGAAATTGAAATAGAGAAAAATAAGAATAAATGCCATATAATAAGAAGTTTTGTCGAAGTACTAAAAAACAAATATACATAATATATAATAATGCCACCTTTTACATAAAAGGTAGAAAGGTGGTAATCATCTTGAACAGAATACTAAATATAATATACAATATTTTCCAATACTTGTCAATTGATAATCAGAAAATTATATATATATATATCAATGAAAAAATTCATCATAAAAATTACTTGCAATTTATGTAAAACTAATATATAATATAAGCATATTAAAAAATAACAGTTAACTCTCGTATAATAATTATAAGGAGGAATATTTTTATGAGAAAACGGACTATCACAATTGCTTTAGTATGCTTCTTTATGCTAATTTTGACCAGCTGTGGCAAGTCAAATAAGAGTGAAATTATTACACTTTCAAATGCAGAAACACAAGCACAAGTGACTGGAGTAGAAACATTTAGTAATGTATTAGTATATAAAACAAAGAAAGTAGAAGAATACTTAACTTTCTTAGAAAATTTCGACGAGAGAAACAATGAAATTCTTGGAGTAATTGCATCTATGTATACTGGAGTACATACTAGTGGAGATTTCTACATGGTAACCTATAAAAAATTAGATGAACTTAGAGAAGATGTAAGAGCTACAGGTAAAGTTTCATTATTTAAAACAACAAATGAGGAAGAATTTCGTAGTTTTTTATCAACATTCGATGTAAATAATAATGAAATTCTTGGAATAACTACTTCTATGTATACCGGAGTATATACTAATGGAGATTTTTATACGATAACTTTTAGAGAACTAAAGTAATGAGTATTTTGTACAACAGGGAAGAAATTTTGTTAGATTTCTTTCCTGTTGTATTAAGTTATAATAAAAAATTAATCTTGAAAAAACTGCAAATATATAGTAATATAACTAAAAAGAAAGTGAAGTGAAAATATGATACCAAATAGATTAAAAAAGAAAGATAAAATAGGGATAATAGCACCATCTTCTCCAATTACACAAGACAAGTTAGCAGATATAAATAATTCAATAACATTAATGGAAGGTTCAGGTTTTGAAATAGTATTTGGAAAAAATGTATTTAGAAATACTTTAGGATATGGAGCAACTGCAAAAGAAAAAGCAGAAGATATAAATAATATGTTTTCAAACCCAGAGATAAAGGGGGTATTTTGTGCCACAGGTGGAGCAAACTCAAATTCTACTTTTGAATATTTAGACTACGAACTAATTAAACAAAATCCAAAGATAATATGTGGCTTTAGTGATTCAACATCAATTCTAAATATAATAACGGAAAAGACAGGACTTGTTACATTTAATGGTGCAACATTTAAATCATTAACTTCATGGGAAACAGAATATAGTTATAAACAAATTATAAATAAATTTGTGCTGGGTAAAACGCATTTAGCAGAAAAAGATGATAAATTTTATTGTATAAAAGAAGGCATAGCAGAAGGAAAATTAATAGGCGGAAATCTATTTCTAACTTCAAACCTAAGCTGTGGAAAATTTAATATAGACTTTACAGATAAAATATTATTTATAGAAGAACTAGCATATGAAGCAGATGCAGAAATGGTAAGTAACTATTTATATAAGATGAAACAAAATGGAGTATTTGAAAAGATAAAAGGAATATGGGTTGGGAATTATGAAGGAGAAGTACCATTAGAAAAAATATTATTAGATACTTTAGAAGGTGACTATAATTTCCCAATAATAAAGTCAAATAACTTTGGTCATACCGACAGAAAAATGGTAATACCAATAGGAACAAAAGCAAAAATAGATACTAATAAAGAAATAAAAATAGAACTATTAGAAGAGTGCACTAAATAACAAGAAAAAATTATAAGTTACAGTTAAAAATACGAAAGGAACAAAATATGTACAATAATTGGGAAGAATTAGAAAAGAGTATTATAAATTGCAAAGAATGTAAATTATGCCAAAATAGAACTAATATAGTGTTTGGAAATGGAAATAAAGAAGCAGACCTAATGTTTATAGGAGAAGGACCAGGGGCAGACGAGGATAAACAAGGTTTACCATTTGTGGGAAAAGCGGGAAAACTTATGAATGAAGCTTTTAAAGGCTTAGGGATAAAAAGAGAAGAAACATATATAGCCAATATAGTTAAATGTAGACCACCACAAAATAGAGTACCAGAACAAGATGAAGCACAAACATGTTTAAATTATTTACGAAACCAAGTAATATTAGTAAGACCTAAAATAATAGTATTATTAGGAAGTACAGCATTGAAAAATGTATTAGGAAAAGAATACGCAATAACTTCTGCACGAGGAAAATGGATAGAAAAAAAAGGAATAAAATATATGCCAACTTGGCATCCAGCAGCACTATTAAGGGATGAAAACAAAAAGATAGAATTTTGGAAAGACCTAAAAGAAGTAGCTAATAACTTGAAGAAAATGTAAAAACAAATTGAATGCAAGTCAAGAAACGAAGATTCTTGGCTACTCTCTAATATAAAATCATAAATTTTTAATAAAAGTAGCTAAAAATTTCCGTTCCTTGACTTATTCTAATTCTTATTAGTTAATATATCTAAAATGGCAGGATACATTTTATCAGCATTTTCATTCCAATTGTCAACAATTTCTTTTGCTTGCTCTCTAGAACCAGCAAATGTTCTTACTTCAAAAACAGTATCGTTAGAGTCTACTATTTTACAAGTAATATTGTAACTATTGTCTTTGTTTAATGTATATTCTGCGACAATAGAATGTTTATTTTCGAAATTATCTAATTCATCTTTAAAGTTAGCATCTACTCTGAGTTTTATAATACCTGGCAAAATATCTTGAGTAAGTGATAAAGTTTCTTTTCCAAAATTAGTAATATTATATAAGGTATGTCCATCATTAGTACAACTAACAATATATCCCTTTTCTAATAGATCTAGTAAAAATTGTTGGAAATAAAAATAATTCATATCAGTAACTGATAAAACTAAATTTAAAAGAGAGTCGTTAGAAATAGACTTGCCTATTTTATTTAATATGTATAAAACTAAAACTTTATTTTCAGCTAAAGTTTTATCATCAGATGTAAGTTTCATTATTAATCACCTCGTGAGAAGCATTATAACACATTTTCTAATAAAATACTATCCTTTTTTTTATATTAATGATATACTATAAAAAATAATAATTAGGAGAAATAAATGAATAACTACTATGAAATATTAGAAGTAAGCAAAAATGCTTCAAAAGAAATAATTGAAAAAGCATACAAAGTTCTTGCAAAAAAATATCATCCAGATGTACAAAAAGAAGAAAATAGAGCTGAAGCAGAACAAAAAATGAAACTCTTAAATGAAGCTTATGAAATATTATCAGATGATACAAGAAAAAAACAATATGATTTGCAATTGGAAGAAGAACTTAAATTAGAAATGCAAGAAGAACTAAATAGAATAAATAGCAATAGAGTAGAAAAACAGCCTAATAATAATTATAAGTATGAAGAAACGAAAAAAAGTAATAACTATAGTGATTATTATGAAAATGAACAACCACTAACAAATAAAGAAATAAAAAAGATAAAAAAAGAAGAAAAAAGAGCTCAAAAGGAATACTTAGAAAATAACGAAAAAATATATAGAAACTACTTAAGAAGTTTAGGATACAAAGTAAAAGAAAAATGGACTTTAAAAAAGATAGGCAAATTATTAAAAGTAATTTTAATAATAATAATAATTTGTATAATATTATGGTATTTTCCACCTACGCATAAAATAATTATAGAAACATATGAGAATAATCAAGTAATAAAAGTTATAATAAATATTATTTCAAAAATAGTTATAGCTTTAATGCAAGGAATAGTAAGCTTTTTCAAAGAAATATTTATCAAAAAATAAATAAAACAGTAAGGAGAAATTTAAAATGAGAATACGTTATAAACCATGGGCAAGACCAGAATTAGAGGCAAGTAAATTTTATATAGATAATCCACAAGAATATAAAGGAAAGTGGAAAACATTATATAAAAATGAAGCACCATTTCATATAGAATTAGGATGTGGAAAAGGAAGTTTTATAGCAAACTTAGCAGTAAAAAATGAAAGTATAAATTACTTAGGAATAGACCTAGTAGATGCAATGCTAGGTTTAGCAAAAAGAAATATAGAGAGCATATATAAAGAAAACAAAAAAGAAATAGAAAATGTATATTTAACAAGACATGATATAGAAAGAATATTTTTAATGTTAGATAAAAAAGATAAAGTAGAAAGGATATACATAAACTTTTGTAACCCTTGGCCACGAGGAAAACATCATAAAAAGAGACTAACACACACTAGGCAATTAGAAAAATATAAAGAAATATTAGTAGAAAATGGAGAGGTTTATTTTAAAACAGATGATGATGGTTTATTTAATGATAGCTTAATTTACTTTAAAGACAGTGGATTTAAAATAGAAAAATATACTTTTGATTTGGAAAATGAGCCAAATTTTTGGAATAATATACAAACAGAACATGAGAAAATGTTTATAAAGCAAGGAATAAAAATAAAAGCACTAATTGCCAAGAAGTTAGAAAATAGTTAGTAAATTAGCTATAATAGGAGCAAATCTATTAAATAACGATAAATAGATGTATATAAAAGAAATTTATTCAAATAAATCAATATAAAAGAATACAAAATTTATAATTATAAAGAAATAAAACAGTAACAAAAAAATAAAATATACATAATATATAATATAAACAATATATTGTTTTTCATATAGATTAAAAGATATAAGTAAACACTGTTATTTTAAGTTTACTTATATCTTTGCTTTTTTATCCTATAAGAAAAATTAAGTTATTTTAATGGATATACCCTATAGGTGATAAGTGCAATAAAGCCACTTAATTGCTATATTACTATTCTTTTTCATTAGCTATAACTTTAGCAACGTCATATATTAATCTTTGTTTGCTAGGAGAACAATTTTCCAATAAACTTGCAAATTCATTAGAAAGATATACTGGAGAATTAGAACAAGTACCATTTAGAATTTCACCTTCTGAAGTACCTAATATCTCACAAATTTGGCTTAATCTTTTCAAATTAATTTGAGAACTACCTCTTTCAATTCTACTTAAAAAAGCTATAGAAACATCCATCTTTTCAGATAAATTTTCTTGAGTCATATTACAAGCTTTTCTAGCATTTTTAATTCTTTCTCCAATAACGCTATAATCAACTGCCATAACATTCATTCCTTTCAATAAAATTAAGGTTAAAAACCAAATCCAATATAGCATTTCCAAGTTTAAGTTTACAGAAACTTAGAAGTAAAGGTAAATTGATACATTATATATATTTGCAATATTAGAAAAAAAATTACAAAAAATAAATAAAATATAATGAGTTAAGATAAAAAAAGTTAACATTAATAATCAGATAATTAATCTTAAAATATAGCTATAGTAATATTGAACTAATTTGTAGTATGTTTTTTTATTGACAAGATATGATGGTATGGTATAATAAAAATAATAACAACTAATAAACATAATATTTAACCGCGAATACATAAATTATATTAATTAATATAAGGAGGATACGAATGAAAAATAATGGAATAACTTTAATAGCACTTGTAATAACGATTTTATTCTCTTATGACGAAAAATTAAAATGTAGTAATAGCAAAGGTTTCCTCCTAGTAACAATTTAGTAAAAATAAAATTTTCACATATTTGAAAGATGAATTGTAAAAAATAAATACAAGTTCATCTTTTTTTGAATTTATAATGAAAAAATTGAAAATAAGTGATATAATGCCAATTAATAAAGGATAATTAAATTTGGCAGACAGTATCTGCAAAATTAGAAAGAAGGTAATAATGAACGAATTAGAAAATATAAATGTAGATAAATTATATAATGATGTAGCAGATTTAATTGAAAAAGCAAAAATTCAAGTAGTTTCACATATTAATACAGAATTTGTTATATTGAACTGGAATATTGGAAATAGAATAAAAAATGAGTTATTAAATAATAAGAAACCAGAGTATGGTAAAAAAGTTATAAAGAATTTAAGTAAGAGATTAATTGAGAAATATGGCAGAGGTTATAGTTATTCAAACTTATATAGAATGTTACAAATAAATGAAGATTTTGAGGATTTTCAAAAATTTGCGACATTGTCGCAAAAATTAAGTTGGTCTCATTTTGTAGAGATTGTAAAAATGGACACTGATGTAAAAAGAAAGTTTTATGCAACAATGTGTATGAATGAAAATTGGTCAGTAAGGACATTAAAAGAAAGAGTTGACTCTGCATTATTTGAAAGGACAGCAATATCTAAAAAGCCAGAACAAACTATAATAAATGATTTACAGTTATTAACAGATGAAAATAAAATGACAACAGATTTATTTTTTAGAGATCCATATATTTTAGATTTTTTGGAACTAAAAGACACTTATAGTGAAAAGGATTTAGAAAATGCAATAATAAATGAATTGGAAAGATTTATTTTGGAAATGGGTAATGATTTTGCTTTTTT
>JAAVYV010000092.1 GCA_022791325.1 Clostridia bacterium | reverse complement strand
CCTTCCTTAAGTTTTATAATATTATTTTGTACATATAATTTATATCTTATGTACAATTATATAATTCTTCATAAAAAAAGTTTTTCCTTCTTTTTTTTACAAAAAAATTAAATTTTATAATTTTCCATCTATTCCCTTCCATATTGTAACACTTTGACCTATTTTTAATAAAATATTTATAGTTGAAAAAATTTTAATGAAACTATTGAATTTTTATACATAACATTATATAATTTATCCGTTGAAGGAGTGTTACAAATGCCAAATATAGATAATTTTAGAAAATATAAAAACATACACATGATCGGAATTGGCGGTGTCAGTATGAGTGGAATTGCTACCATTCTAAAAAATTGGGGATTTAACATTACTGGTTCTGATTCCTCTGATTCAGAAAATGTAAAAACTTTACAAGAAAAAGGTTTTTCAGTCACAATTGGACACAATTTAGAAAATGTTGCCAAATCTGATGTTGTTGTTTACTCTGCTGCCATAAAACAAGATGATCCTGAAATGTTAGAAGCCAAAAGATTAAACATTCCCACTGTAGAACGTGCCGATTTTTTAGGTGATTTAACTCGTTGTTACCATGATACCATCTGTATTTCTGGTACACATGGAAAAACAACTACTACCTCCATGGTTTCCTTATGTTTCTTAGAAGGTTTAAAAGATCCAACCATTCAAGTTGGTGCCTATTTAAAACAACTTAATGGAAATTATAAAGTTGGAAATAGTGATTATTTTATTATTGAGGCTTGTGAGTATGTAGAAAGCTTTTTAAAGTTTAGTCCCAAAGCAGAAATTATATTAAATATTGATAATGATCATTTAGATTATTTTAAAACTTTTGATAATATTAAAAATGCTTTTATTAAATATGTAAAACGATTGCCTGATGACGGTGTTTTGGTATTAAATGCTGATGATCCTAACTGTTTGGACTTAGCCTCTCATACCAATGTAAAACCAATTACTTATGCTATTCAAAATAGAAATGCAGATTTTTATGCTGTTAATATTACCTTCGATTCAGATGGTTTTCCAGAATTTGACGTTTATCATAAAGATCGATTCTTTGAAAGAATCAAATTATCTGTTCCAGGTACTCACAATATTTTAAATGCACTTTCTTGTATTGCACTTTGCCATCAATATGGTATTGAAAAGTCAGCTATTAAATCAGCTCTATTAAAATTTACTGGTGCGCATAGAAGATTTGAATTAAAAGGTAAAATGGATAAAAATATTAGTGTCTATGATGACTATGCACATCACCCAACTGAAATTTTGTCCATAGCCAAATCTCTTACTCATAAAAGATATCATCATTCTTGGGCTATCTTCCAACCACATACTTATAGTAGAACAAAAAATTTATTAGAAGATTTTGCTAATGCCTTACTTAATTTTGATTTTGTTATTGTCTTAGATATTTATGCAGCAAGAGAAAAAAATACTTATGGTATCTCTTCTCAAGACTTGGTAGATTATCTCATTTCAATTGGAAAAGATGCCAAATATATTCCTGATTTTAATGACTGTGTTTCTTATCTAAAAGAACATGTAGAAGAAAACGATCTTGTTATGACACTTGGTGCTGGTACAGTAACCAATATTGGCTCTTTATTAGTTCAAAAATAATAACAATTTTATTAAATTTCCCCAGAGAATTACTCTGGGGAGTTTTTAAGCATAAAATCTTCCTTGTTCTTTTCCATTTAGTTCTACAACAATCTTGATTTCATTAACTGCTTGATTAATTTTTTGGCTCATTAATCTTGATACTTCATGAATTTCATCTGCTATTTCTTTTGTACTCGTATCAAATCTTTCATTTACTTCATCTGTAAATTTGTACATTTCATCTCTAAATTCGTACATTTCTTCTTTAAATTCTGCAAATTCCTTTTCATTTTTATCAAACCTTTCATCGACTTTGTCAAATCTCTCATCTACTTTTTCGAACCTTTCATCGACTT
>JAAVYV010000043.1 GCA_022791325.1 Clostridia bacterium | reverse complement strand
CTTATAATGGAACAAAAGAAAGTATAACAGATAAATCACATAGACCAAAAAGTAAACATCCTAATGCACATACAAACCAAGAAATAAGATGTATAAGAAACTATGTAAGAAGAAATCCAAGGATAACATTGTGTGAATTATAGATAAAATTAAAAAGAGAAAAAGGATATAAAAGGACAATAACAGCATTATATAGAGTAATGAGAAGATTAGATATAAAATTCTATAAAGGAATGAATATAAAAAATACATCAAAGAAAAAACATAATAAGAAGTATCATACACCAAAAAATGTAGGAGAAAAGGGTCAAATGGATGTGAAATATGTGCCAAATGAATGCAAGGTAAAAGGAATAGCAGAAGATAAAAAGTTTTATCAATATACATATATAGATGAAGCAACAAGAGAAAGATATTTATATTGGTATGAAGAACACACACCAGCAAATACAGTAGATTTTGTAAAGAGAGTAATAAAATATTTAGGATATAAACCAAAAGAAATACAAACAGATAATGGAACAGAATTCACATATAATAAGTCAAATATAAAGAAAATACATCCATTAGAAACATTATTAAAAGAATTAGGAATAAAGCATCATAAAATACAACCAAGAACACCAGAGCATAATGGAAAAGTAGAAAGAAGCCACAGGAATGATAATGAAAGATTTTATAGTTATTTAAAATTTTATAGCATAGAAGATTTAAGAGAACAAGGACAGAGATATTTAAAAAGGTCAAATAATATTCCAATGGCTGTATTAAAGTACTCTACACCAAAAGAAAAACGTGCTGAATTAGAAGTAGTTGGAATGATTAATTGTGTAGCTTAATTATATATTAAATTTTTATATATTTTTGTTTCACATCATTGACACTTATACAAATGCAATTAATTATAGTTATGAAAATACACAAATAGAAATAATAATGGAGCAAGAAGAAGAAAAAATAAACATAATTTTTAAAAATAAAGGAGAAGAAATACCCAAATATAAATTAGAAAAAATATTTGACAAATTTTACAGAGCAGATGACTCAAGAACAAGTGCTAATGGCGGAGCAGGACTAGGACTTGCTATAACAAAAGAGATAATAGAGTTACACAACCGGCAAAATTCAAGCAAAAAATGACAATGAATATATTGAATTTGATATACAACTTTAAGCACGCACGGAAGGGACGGTCCTTTTCGTTCCGAATTCGGAACGGTGGGGACGGACCTTTAATAAAAACTAAAAATTTGAATAATATAAAATTGAGCTAGTATATAATAAAAATGACTTTACTACAATGTGCTAAAATTAGCAACGTTGTAGTAAAGTCATTTTGGTTTTTAGATGTATTACAAAGCTTATAATTCTTCATTTACAAATTTTTTCGCAATAGAAGAAATGGAGCTCCATAACCTATCATAATCAAGAATTTCACCTGTATAAGGTTCGTTCTCAGCAAGGTAACTATTTAGCTCATCTCGCCATGAAAGTTCACGCCTATTATCAAAAATAGGGATACCAGTAGAAGGCAAGATGTCTGGCAAAATATCAAGAGTCTTTTTACTAATATGCCCATTTTCAAACATGAGCCTATTAATTTGAGTATATCCCTTATACATAATACCACCTTTTGATGCAGGTGCCCAAAACTGTGATACTGGCCACTCTAAACCATTTCTTGGATTAATAACTTTATTATTATCAGTATCCCAAATAAACTCTGGAATAAGATAATTATTAATAAAGTGGTAATCCAAATATAGATGACAATACATTCCGATATTAATGGCATTATTAATGTCATATAGATTACTTTTTACTACACCCATGTTAGGAACTTCAAATCCTGGAGTAGAAGCAGGAATTCTATAGTGCGATAACTTCTTGTCAATAACTAAATCTGGAATTAGGTTTCCAGAAAAGAATTCTACATTATTTATTGCTTTATTAATACGCCGATAAATTTCCTCAGCAAATGCTAAATGATAAATAATACCTGGCATAAAATGTCCTCCTTTAAAAATGTTTTTTATATTAATAATAAAGGTTACAATGTAAATAGTTATAAGGGATCATAATTATTTCTCCTTCTAATATATTAAGGCTACATAAAGATTATACAAACGATTAAAAGGAAAGTCAATAACTTTAATAAAAATAGATAAATTAATCATAACTATTCATAGGTGAAATATTAAAATAAACAAAAAATAATAGCCCCTACAATGTTAGTGTAGAGAAAATGGTCATAAATAGTAATTATAATTACATAATTATGCGTAAAAACGTTGACAAATTATGTTAAATATTATAAAATACCAGAGTAACTTTATATATTTTTTTTATTAAAATTAATAAAAAGAAAGGAGCAAAAAATGAAAAAGGTAGCAGTTATTACAGGATGCAACAGAGGTGTAGGAGAAGGAGTGCGGAATAAGCTTTTAGAAGCAGGTTACCAAGTATATGGTATTAATCGTACAAAGGCAAATGTAATAGAACAAACTGATTCTTATAAGGAACTTATATGTGATGTTTCAAATGCTGAAGAATTAGAGAAAGCTTGCAAAAATATTGATGGTAAAATAGATTTATTAGTATTAAATGCAGGAATTCGAAAATTTGGCAAAATTTCAGAACTGTCAGTAGAAGATTTTTCATATTCCATTGATGTTAATTTAAAAGGACCTTTCTATGTATTAACATTTTTATTAGAAAAAGTAAAGAAAGCAAAAGGAAGTATTGTTTTTATAGGCTCACATGCTGGTAGATATCCATTTGGTAATGGAGCAGCATATTGCAGTAGCAAAAGAGGAGTAGAAGCTTTGGCAGAATGCTTAATGGAAGAAGTAAGAAGAGAGGGTGTTAAAGTTATACACCTATCATTAGGAGCAATAAAAAACAGAGAACATGGCTATGAAGAAGGATGGAAAATAAAACCCGAAGAAATAGGAAAAGCAATTTTAAAACTTCTAGATATGCCAGAAAACTTACTTTTTAGTGACATTAACTTACGACCGCAAACACCGAAACAATTAGAAATGGAAGGCATTGAACTTATGCAATATAAATAGGAGGGAAAAAACATGGAAATAATCAAATCAAACAGAAGCATTACAATGGAAAAGGCAGATGAATTTTTAAAGAAAATCAAACCTGAGGAAGAGGTTACTATCGAAACAATAAATGCCTTTGGGGATCGGTTTGAAAACCTTTCAGAATTAGAAGATTTAATGAGTATGAATAATCCACCACATCACCATCCTTTAACAGGACCAATATATGTTGAAGGAGCAATGCCAGGGGACTTCTTAAAAGTTCAAATTGAAAGTATTGAGCTTTTTGACATGGCACAAATGCTTTCAAAGTCAGCAGGTATTGCACCACTTGAAAAGGATGAAAACTTTGACTTTAGTAGTAGATACCCAATATATGCACAGGTAGAAAACAAAACTAAAAAATTACGGTATATAAAAAGTCAAATGAATTTAGAAGTTGCACCATGTGTTGGTATGATAGCAACAATGCCAAAAGAAGGAATAATAAAAACAGGTCATATTGGTGTAACAGGAGGTAATTTTGACAACCCTTTTATTACAGAAGGTGTAAGCATCTATTTACCAGTACAGGTAGAAGGAGCAGGTCTATATTTAGGTGATGTACATGCAAAACAAGCATATGGTGAGCTTAGTGGAATTGCATTAGAAGCTAGTGCAAATGTAAAAATAAAGGTAAGTATTCTTAAACCATGGATTCCATTTGAATCAAATCCAATTTTTATTATGGGAAAAGAGCCACTTACTAAGCAGAATGCACTAGCAGTAATAGGAATTGGAAAGAGTTTCAAAAATGGCGACGAAGCAGTTCGTGACAGCTTTTTCAAAACAGTTGAAGTAATAAAAAGGCTAAAGCCAACACTTTCAGAAATGATGATACGTTCAATGCTTTCACTAATTGGAAATTCTATGGCAGGCCAGGCATACTCAAATACATCAGAATCAACAAGTCAAATATTACTTACAGAGGATGAAATACGTTCAATCTATTTTACAGAAAATGAAAATATACTTGATGACTTAGAATTATGCTTATTTAGAAGTGATAAAGACGCTAAGGACAAGCCGAAAACATTAATTACAATAGGCGCAGTAAAAGGCAGGCTTCAAAAAGTATTGCATAAGTATATAGAATCATTAGGAATAGAAATTCCAGAAATCAACCCAAGGCTACTCGTATATGACATTGAAACTCCAAAATACATTTTACGAATTAATCTTCTAAAATGGAAAGACATTAGCAAGAACTACAATAAATTTGACCTTGTAATTTATGGGGCAGATAAATGGCTTGAAAACTCAAATAAGGCATTTGTAGCATTAAAACATTTTGAGCAAAATGATTGCCGAATGAGTATATTGGTGCCAAATGAGCTTAAAGACTACCCGCTCTCATATTTCTTAAAAAGAAACATTGCAACAACATATCCAAACATTTTGAAACAAAACTATGACATAAAAGATAGCAATATAGTAGAAATGGAAGGAAGTGTAGAAGCAAGCATAAAACTTGGCTGGGCAGATTCTATTTTCGATGTAGTAGAAACAGGCGAAACAGCAAAAGTAAATGGCTTAGTAGAACATACAGAAGTTGTAAAGTTTGGAGCAGTTTTAGCAACAGCAAGAATAGACAAGCTCCCTCTATTTGTTAATTTAGGCTTAATAGAGCCAATAAATAACAAAATATCTGTAGCGTTTGATGGAATTGATGGTTCAGGGAAATCAACTCTTGCTAAGAATGTAGTACAAACGGGGCTATTCAGAAATTCACAAGTAGTACTAGTAGAGCCATTTTCAGGAAAAGTAGGAAAAGATGCTTTTTCACTTTGGAAAGCAAACAAGTTTCTATTATGGGCAGAAATTGTAGGAAAACAGCATTGGTCAGCAAGAAATATAGTAAACACTGTATATGACAGAAGCCTTCTTACAGCATTAGTAGATAATTTAGAACAAGGCAAAGAAGATACAGCATTAAAAGTAATTAAAGCATGGGAGCCTTTGCCAGATATACTATTTTATTGTAAAATACCAGCGCAAATTGCATATGAAAGAAATATGCAAAGAGCAGAACATGATGAATTTGAAAGCTTGGAGTCTTTAGAGTATTACGAAAAGAAGTATGAAGAATCAGTAGAATTCTTAAAAGAGCATACGAATATTAAAGTAGTAGAAATTGATGCAACTAACTCAACACATGAAAGTATTCAAAAAGTAAAGGAGATATTGCAAAATGAGAGATTTGACTAAGTACGAGTATTTAAAAAATGTTGACTTTGAAAGTTTAGAAGTAATTGCAAATGGAAAATCTAAAACAATATATGCTTTAGACGAAGAAACAGCAATAATGTTTTATAAACCCCATTTGCGGAGTGTAACCAGCAAACGAGAAGGAATAATTGAGGGAACAGATGTATACAGAATGTATGCAACAATGTTTTTCTTAAACTTAATGGAAGACAATGGAATTCCTACTGAAAGGCTTGAAGACAGAATTTTCGACATCAATAGTAGGTTAGGTATTGTTATAAAAAGGTGTAACCCTATTCCACTTGAGTGGATTAGAAGATATTATGCAGCAGGTTCAATTGTACGGCTATTCCCAATATTCGTTAAGGAAGGTCAAAAGTTCGACCCACCACTTAACAAATATGATGCCAAAATAGATGTAAGTCTAACAGGAGGCATAGATGACCCTACGATGAATGAAAGCTATATAACAGGTTTGCACATTTTAACCAAAGCACAATTTGATGAAGCAGATAAAATGCTTACTAAAATAGGTGACATATTAAATGATGTATACAAAAAAGCAGGAATAAAATTGGTAGACTTGAAAATGGAATTTGGAATACTAAATGACAAAATTGTATTAATTGATGAAATTAGTCAAGACTGTACAAGGGCAAATGATATGATAACAGGAGAAACATTAACCAAAGATGCTTACAGACAGCATAAAACACCAGAGCAAGTTTTAGCAACTTATGAAATGTTCTTAAGACGTATGTGCCCAGATTATAAAAATCTGGTAGTAACTATATAACAACAATTAACTGGCAACTTAACTCTGTAAAAAGGTGAGTCAAAAAGAGATGAGGAAAATTGGCACATTTTTAAAAGATAAAGTGTATTAATTTACTAAAATTCTTTTTGACACACTTTTTACAGAGCATAAAGAAAGGAGAAAACAATATGATAGTAGATGTTATAGTAGGTGGATTGTATGGAGACGAAGGAAAAGGAAAAGTAGTAAGCCATTTAGGAAATGTGAACAAATATGATTATGTGTTTCGGGTAAATGCTTCTACAAATGCTAGTCATTCAGTTCAATTAGAAGGTTCAGATAAAATAATTGTTACAAAACAGCTGCCATCAGTATTTTTCAATGATGATGTGAAATTTGTTGTAGGTCCAGGTGCAGTACTTAACCTAAGTGCATTAAAAGAGGAAGTATATTCAAGACCAGATTGCTTAATGAACAAAGTAAGAATAGCATCGACAATATGTTTACTTATAGAACCTTATATAAAGAAAACAGTTGATTCGAGTATATCAAAGTCATTAGGTAGTACAAACCAAGGTACAGGAGTAGCTGTAGTTGCAAGAACAAGAAGACATTGCTTAAGATTATACGATGTTCAAAACTGCTTACAAGGAAGAATAACTATCGATGATTTAATTGATAAGATTGTTTTTACTTCCATGGAAACAGATTCAAACTATTATTCAAAAAAAGGAAAAAGCTATTTTAAGCCAATTGCGGAAAATTTAGTAAGAGAATATGAAGAAATAGTTAAAAGAATTGGTGAGTTTTCAGTGGATTATACACAGTTTTTGAATTCTATTCCAACAAATGCAAAGGTTTTAATAGAAGGCTGCAATGGCATAATGCTAGATAACCTTCACGGATTAAACCCATACACAACAAGCGCATCGACAGCAATAAATGCCCTAATGAATGGAGCAAACATTTCGCCTTATGAAATAAATGAATCATACATTATTTGTACTGGCTATTTTTGTTGCTTAAATAAACGACCATTTATAACAGAAATGACTGCAGAAGATGCTGAAAAAATTTACTGTAATAATGATGAGGTAGATAATGCCGAAGGAATGAGAAGAAGAATTGGCTGGTGTGACCTACCAACTCTAAGAAAAGCACTTACTGGGCACAAATGTGCAAAGTTAATTATAAACAAACTCGATATAATGAAAGACTTAGAAAAAGTAAAAATATGCACAAAATATGTGCTAGCAGATGGAAGAAAGGTAGATTACATGCCAGATAATCTATTAGACGTAGAAAGTGCAACACCAATCTATCAAGAGTTTGAAGGTTGGGGAGATATATCAAAGGCAACTTGCAAAGAGGAATTACCAGAAAACTTATTAAAATTCTTGAAATTCATTGAAGATGAAACAAACTTCAAAATAGAATATATAGGAAATGGAAGAACTCAAAAAGCACTTATCAAATTATAAAATATACAAAAAGAAGATTTCAACTGAAGTCTTCTTTTTGTATATTTTAATTTAAGCAACCTCCTCATCACATAGTAAAAATCAATTTAAAATGTAGGGGCGATTAGCAATCGTCCGCAGACCACAGAGAATAAGATAGTTAGTTACAATTCACAGTTTATCGTTTAAAGTCCGCTCCCAGGGGTTAATATATTTTATTTTTTCCATTACGCCCTCCAAGACAAGGGGTATTCCCCCGCGATCTGCGGGCTGCCTAAGTCTTCATTACAAAAATAAAATATATTAACCCCTTCGCGCTAGTGTATAGCAAACAGGCTGTGAACTGTAATGATAGTTATGCCATCAAAATAAATCTTACAAAAATGTAAGGTTATTTTAATAAAAGTATGTTATAATAAAAGTGGAGTTGATAATAATGCAAAAGATACTAATAGTAGAAGATGATGAAAAATTAAGAAATGAACTAAAAATATTTTTAGAAAAAAATGGATATAAAGTAGAAGTTTTAGAAACTTTCAAAAATACAATACAAGACATTTTAAATATAAAACCTGACATAGTTTTATTAGATATAAATTTGCCAAATGTAGATGGTCAATATGTATGTAAAGAAATAAGAAAAACATCAAATATGGGAATTATAATAGTAACAAGTAGAGATAGCGAAATAGATGAATTACTTTCAATAAACTATGGAGCAGACCATTACATTACAAAACCATACAATATACAAATATTGCTTGCAAAAATAGCATCATTATTAAGAAGAACAAATGCAAGCGGAGAAATTTCAGATAAAATAGATGCAAAAGATTTCATAATAAATACATCAAACAGCACTATAGAAAAACAAGGAAAAATAATAGAACTTACAAAAAACGAATACAAAATTTTAAAATATTTAGTACAAAACAGAGAAAAAATAGTATCAAGAGAAGAAATAATGGACTGCCTATGGGAAACAGAAAGCTTTATAGATGATAATACTTTAACTGTAAATATAACAAGACTAAGAAATAAATTAGAAGAGTTAAATTTAAAAGAATTGTTAGAAACAAGAAGAGGGCAAGGTTATATACTAAAAAGGTAAATATTAAATAATTGTAAAGAATTGTAGGGGTCGCCGCCTTCGGAGACCCACTCTTCGAAGAAATTGCTTAAAAAGCAAAAATAATCTGGCTAGATTAGGAACTGTCCCCAATCGGAAGCCAATAGGAGAATATTATGAAATTCAAAGATTTTTTCAAAGATAAAATAATAACAACAATTTTACTACTACTTGCAATTTTGGCAATAGAAATATTCTTAACTGCATATCCAATTGCTAATTTCATAAGAATATATATAGCCATAATAACATTAGGACTTTATATAATTGGAATTGCAATAGAATATTTAATAAAAAAACAATTTTACAAAAATTTAATAATGACACTAGAAGAATTAGAAGACAAATACTTAATTACAGAAATAGTAAAATCTCCTAATTTCATAGAAGGAAAAATACTAAAGAATTCATTAGAGCAAATAAATAAATCAATGATAGAAAATGTAAATAAATACAAATATATGTTAGAAGACTATAAAGAATACATAGAACTATGGATTCACGAAATAAAAATGCCAATTGCAACAAGTAAAATGATTATAGAAAACAATAAAAATGAAGTAACAAGAAACATAGACGAAGAAATAGAAAAAATAGAAAACTATATAGAACAAGCCTTATTTTATGCACGAAGTAGTAACGTAGAAAAAGACTATTATATAAGAAGAACAAATCTTCAAGATATTGTAAATGAAAGTATAAAGAAAAACAAAAACATATTAATATCAGAAAAAATATCTTTAAATATTCATGAAATAGAGAAACAAGTAAACACAGACAGCAAATGGATAGTATTTATATTAAACCAAATTATACAAAATAGTGTTAAATACATGAAAAATCGGACAACCATTACAAATAGAAATATATGCAAAACAAAAGAAAGAAAATGTAATATTATATATAAAAGACAATGGAATAGGAATAAAAAAAGGAGAATTAACCCGAGTATTCGAAAAAGGCTTCACCGGAACAAACGGAAGAGAAGCAAATAAAAAATCCACAGGAATAGGACTATACCTATGCAAAAAACTCTGCGACAAACTAGGAATAGCAATAGAACTTAATTCTATGCAAAATGAAGGAACAGAAGTTAGGCTAGTATTTCCAAAAGGTAGTTATATGGATATTAAATAGAATTATGATTAAATAATTATTAAAACAATAAGTTCCTTGAAAAGTAAAATTTCCAAGGAACTTATTATTTTAATAGATATTAATAATTAGAATATTTCGGATTAACAACTTTGCGTACCTTTTCAAGGTATTCAAATGCTTTTGCATCTCCCCAAGCATGTATACCTCGTTTCTCGCCTTCTTTCCATTTAGTAACATCTTCTGTACCGAAAAGTTCTTTCATATCAAATGCCTTATAATTTTCCTGCCATTCAATTGATATAACACGTTTCCGCCAGCCCATAATGATATCACCATCAACGGTATGAAAAAGTATCCATGGAATATGGGAACAACACTCACCAGTGCAATAGCCGTTACGCAAAAGTTCAAAACTGTAATCAGTGTTTTTATAGACCATATCCATTAGTTGTCGAGTTAACTTATCAACTTCCATAAGTCTTCTGTACTTACGATGACAATGATAATGATAATATTTCCCATTTACATATATACATGGTTCATATCTCTTCATGTCATCAATTGTAAATGGCCTACCACAACATGGACAAACTGAATTAGCATTAGGAATAGCATATCCATTACTTGATAAAGAAAATGTCTCATTGTTTTCACAAAAGTCTTCGAATCTCTCAACAATTCCATATGAATATAGTCCACTCATTTCACCTCGAGGAACTGACATAACCTGACCAAATACATCGAGATGAAAGCAGCCTAGAATCATAAACTCATTAAGACGTTCATTCTCATGAGCTTTATGGAAAAGCCTCCTATTATTTAGCATTTCATTTAAATCTGAAAGATTTGTAAGAGATTTTTCAATACCACTAATTGTATCAAAACTGTCACGTGGCACATCGAAAATTCGCTCCTTGTATTCAATTTTTGCTTTCAAAGGGACATATTTACCTACTTTCCTTTCAAGATCGTCTTCCTTAAAACTAAAAAGCCTTTCCTGTTCCTCTGTAAAATTAGGATGACCATAAATGTCAAATGACTCAGGTATAAGTATTTCATCATCCAAAGTTACTTTTACAGTTTCTGGAATAGCTAACTTGTCAAGAGTAATATGACCTATAGATCCTTTCCCAGTAAGCCAACCTTCAATCCGCTTTTCTTCAATATTCATAACAAAACCTCCTAATATAATGTGTGATTATTTTACGAAGGCAAATGCCTCCGAAGTTTCGGACGGCATAAAAAAACTACCATCTGGCGATATTATAACACATATATTTACATAAATCAATATGCATTGCTATATTTTTGGGATACTGGAAAACATAATTATATAAAGCTTAAGCATAAAAAAATAAAATATACATAAAATAGTATTGACAAATAATATTACACATGTTAATATTATTTTAACAAATAATGTTTTGCTAATTAGGGAGCAAATAAAATAAAGCCTAATGAACAAATAATGTTTTGCTAATTAGG
>JAAVYV010000091.1 GCA_022791325.1 Clostridia bacterium | reverse complement strand
TCCACCAGATTGACGAGCAAATTTACCTTGAACTTTTACTTTGTTTCTTATTGTTTCTTTGTAAGAAACTTGTGGTTTACCTACTGTACATTCAACTTTAAATTCTCTCTTTAATCTGTCTACGATGATATCTAGGTGAAGCTCACCCATACCAGCGATTATTGTTTGACCTGTTTCATGATCTGTATGTGTTTTGAATGTTGGATCTTCTTCTGCTAATTTTGCTAAAGCTATACTCATTTTTTCACTGTTTGCTTTATCTTTTGGCTCTATAGCTATATCAATAACTGGCTCTGGGAATTCCATTGATTCTAATATAACTGGATGAGCTGGGTCACAAAGTGTATCTCCTGTAGATACTTCTTTTAGTCCAACTGCTGCAGCTATATCTCCTGCATATACTTTGTCTATATCTTCTCTATGGTTAGCATGCATTAATAATATTCTTCCCATTCTGTCTTTTTTGTCTTTGTTTGCATTTAATATTGTAGAACCTGATTCTAATGTTCCTGAATATACTCTAAAGAAACAAAGTTTTCCAACAAATGGGTCTGTTGCTATTTTGAATGCTAATGCTGAGAATGGTTCTGTATCAGATGTTACTCTTTCTACTTCATTTCCTCTATCATCTACACCTTTAATATTTGGTATATCTAGTGGTGATGGCATATAGTATACTATTGAATTTAATAATTCTTGTACACCTTTGTTTTTGTATGATGAACCACATGTTACTGGAACTATTGTGTTTGCTATTGTTCCTTTTCTTAGACCTGCTCTTATTTCATCTTGTGTTAATTCGCCTTCATCTAAGTATTTCATCATTAATTCATCATCTTGTTCTGCTGCTGCTTCTACCATTGCAGCTCTGTATTCTTCTGCTTTTTCTTTTAAGTCTTGAGGAATGTCTGTTTCTTCAATTTCTTTTCCTAAATCATCTTTATGAATAAAAGCTCTCATACTTACTAAGTCAACAATTCCTTGGAAATTGTCTTCGGCACCAATTGGCAATTCGATTGGAACTGCATTTGCATTTAATCTCTCTTTCATTTGCTCAACGCATCCGTAGAAATCTGCTCCTGTCATATCCATTTTATTTACATATGCCATTCTTGGTACTCTGTATTTATCAGCTTGTCTCCAAACTGTTTCTGATTGTGGTTGTACACCACTTCTTGCTGCTAGAACTAGTACAGAACCATCTAGTACTCTTAAAGATCTTTCAACTTCTACTGTGAAGTCAACGTGTCCTGGAGTGTCTATGATGTTTATTCTGTTGTCCATCCATTTACATGTTGTTGCAGCTGAAGTAATTGTAATACCTCTTTCTTGTTCTTGAACCATCCAGTCCATTGTTGCTGCACCTTCGTGAACTTCTCCTATTTTATGAGTTCTACCTGTATAGAATAGAATTCTTTCTGTAGTAGTAGTTTTTCCAGCATCTATATGGGCCATGATTCCTATGTTTCTTGTT
>JAAVYV010000042.1 GCA_022791325.1 Clostridia bacterium | reverse complement strand
GCTCGTGTATATTCACACGAATAAAATTTCTTCTTTGAACTCGCTTAAAAGCACTTTTTCAAAATGTGCAGTAAACACACTACAACACTTTTTTAACGCTACCCGCTAAAAGTGTTAGTGTGGCAGGGAAAAATAAATTTTTCCCCACACCCCTTTGCCTAAAAAATATCTACATATTTTTCAGGTTTTAGTTAAAATTGCTATTCACAACTTTAACTAAAAAATCAGCTACCAAAGTAGTCTACCTACTCTAGTAGCTGATTTTCTATATGCAAATGCCATAGCTTATACTAGCATATCTACATTTGCATATAATTTAGTAAAGTCATAATTTGTATAATCTCTTTCTTCAAAGTTAGCTCTTGACCTTCTATAATTTTGTTTTGCATTATTATATTTATTTATATTTTTATTATTATATTTATTATCCTTAAACTTTTCTTCAATAGGGGTATTGAAGTTTTGTTGGAGAGGGTATTTAACTTTTGTTAAATAGGTATTCTTATTTATTGGAATCAGTTTTCTCATCTCTACTTGTCTACTATTTTCTTTATAGATTAACTCAATATCAATATACTTCTTATATTTTAATGAATTTACTAATTTTGATACTTGGGTTATTGATACATTTAGTAACTCACTTATGGTTTTGTTTGTTAAATAGCAATAATTATTTTCTTTGCTTAAATATAAAATTATTGCATATATTATTTTTTCTTTATCACTTAATTTTTCATCTGTTAATATTTCTATTGGTAGCCATATACCTTTTAAATTTAAGTTAGACATTCCCTCACCTTCTTTCGTTTATTCGTTTTATTTTTTAATTTTAGCCTTTTAAAATTGTTAGTAGAGTAATTTTACCTTTTATTAATGTAGATAAAAAATTTCCATAAAAATAAGCCCTAGACTTATTTCTAAATCTAAAGCTTTTTACTTTTCTAAATTTTCGCGACAGTGTCGCAAAAATTCAAAATTAATCTTTTTCTTCTTTTTTATTTCTCTGTTCTAATTGTATTTTTGCATTCTTTATACTTGACAAAAACTTTTCTTCTAGCAATTCTTTTGGTACATAATTTGTAAGATATTGGGCAACATGTATACCACTATTATCTAATTCCAATAATTCTGCCATTGTATCACTTTTAGTAGCACATAATATAATAAATTTTTCTAATTCACTAATAATTGCATTTTCTAAATCTTTTTTGCTATAAGTATCTTTCAGTTCTAAAAAATCTAATATGTATGGATCTCTAAAAAATAAATCAGTTGTCATTTTATTTTCATTATTTAATAATTGTAAATCATTTATAATTGTTTGCTCTGGCTTTTTAGATATAGCTGTTCTCTCAAATAATGCTGAACCTATTCTTTCTCTTAATGTTCTAACAGACCAATGCTCGTTTATACACATTGTTGCATAGAATTTTCTTTAAATTCATTTAATTGCAACATTCTATACAAGTTTGAACTACTATAACCTCTACCATAATTCCTAACCAGTTTTTTGCTCAATTCTTTTATTACTTGTTTTCCATATTCTGGTTTTTTATTATTCAATAATTCCACTTTTATTCTATTTCCTATATTCCAATTTAATATAACTAACTCTGTATTAACATGTATAGCTACTTGTTGTTTAGCTTTTTCAATCATACCTGCTACATCATTATATAGTGCATCTATATTAATATTATCTATATTTTTTAATTCGTTCATCATTACCTTCTTTCTAATTTTGCAAATACTGTCTGCAAAATTTAATTATCCTTTATTAATTGGCATTATATCACTTATTTCAAAATTTTTCATTACAAATTAAAAAAAAGATGAACTTGTAATTATATTTTTTACAAATCATCTTTTAAATATGTTAAAATTATATTATTTCTAAATTGTTGCTAGTAGGAAACCTTTGCTATTACTACATTTTAATTTTTCGTCATAAGAGAATAAAATCGTTATGATTAATGCTATTAATGTAATCCCTCTTATATCTCTCATTCCAGTTCTCCTCCCTTGTTTCATCATTTTTTACATTTATTTTGAAACTTGATATAACCTATACAAAACTACATTAAATACCTATGCTTCTGTATTAGCAAGATTTGAAGGACAAGAAGATGATAAGTTAAATTTCTATCTTAAAAATATCGGAATAAAAGTCTAGTTGCATTAAAATTGCATTATAAAAATCGTAGAATGTTGATATTTCAACGTTTCTACGATTTATTTCATGGTTGGGCTGGCTAGATTATATTTTCAAAAAAGCCTTTATATATCAATGTTTTAGCCACTATCCTTATTTTTTTCATGCAATTTTCATGCAGTTGTTTATTTATTATTAAATCCACATGTTATTCCTAATTTATATACTTTTATAAATATTTCTTTGTTATTTATAATTATTCCTCGTTCACTTTCGTTAAATATTTTTTCAAACTTTAATAACTCTTCAATAATTTCTTTTTCCATATTCATTCCTCCCAAATTTGACATTTGACGAAAATGGAAGTATACTTAAACTGTATTACATTTTCAGAGTGTGTACTTCCAAGAGGTAATTCGAGTACCAGTCGAATTATCTC
>JAAVYV010000041.1 GCA_022791325.1 Clostridia bacterium | reverse complement strand
TCTTCGAGCTGCTTGTATGGTGCATCACTAATAAACATCCTAAACTATGACAGTAAAGGAACTTAAGAAACTTGACGATAAGGACATCAGAAAGTTTGCCTACGAGCCTTTTACTACTTCTTCATCTAAACCTTGTGCTACTCCTATTACGTGTTCATCTACGTAATTATTTCCTTGTGCCTCTTCTTTTAATACAAATTTTTCTTTTCCTGCTCCACATTGTGGGCATTTTTCTGGAGCTTCTTCTCCAAAATGAATATAACCACATATTTTACATACATATGCTTTCATAATTTTACCTCCTATATTTTATTTTTTATTTTTCAATAATATGATTTTTTAATCATTTATTGCTTTTTACATTTTTCACATAAACCTGATAACATTATTTCTTGTTTATCAAATTCTGCATTAATTGTGTTTACTAGATTTTGTAGTTCATTTTTTATTTTTGTACTTTCTTTTTCTTCTAGTTTTATATCAAAAATTCTATGACAGTTATTGCATTCAAAATGTATATGATTTTCTTCATTTCCATCATATCTATATACACCATCTTCACATTTTATTTTCCTTATTTGTCCACAATTACATAGTTCTGATACATTTCTATATATTGTTGCAATTCCTATATTGGGCATTTGTAATTTTAAGTCTTCATATAGCATATCTACTGTTGGGTGATCTCTTCTCATTTTTATAGATTCTAAAATTACTTCCCTTTGTCTACTATATTTCTTCATAACTATCACCTTTATTTTGATAATGATTATCATTATTATATTCTTTTTTTGAAAATTGTCAAGTGCTATTTTAAATTATTTTTATTAAAATTTCCTATAATCAAAAGTTTTTTATAATATAGGATTTATAGTTAAAAAATAAATTTCCGTTAAAAACGTTATATCCCAAAGGGAACAGATACCCCATTAGGAAACGTCCCCAATTGGAATGGGCACAAAAAATACTTGCTCTTTCCTATTCTTTATGATAGAATAAAGTCGAAATATGATAGATTCTATTTTCAAGGAGGATATAGTTATGGAATTAAATAAATGTAGCCGTTGTGGTGCTTTTTATACTACTTCAAACAATGTGTGCCCAAATTGCGTGCCTAAAGATAATTGTGACCAATTAAACTTAAAAAACTTTTTAGCTGAAAACGAAATGCCTGCATCAATAGAGGCTTTATCTGCTGATACTGGTATATCTGTTAAAAATTTGAATAGATATTTAGCTGATAATGATATAAATATTTGTTTATAAAAAATCAAGTATTATATTTCATTTTTATACGTTGTTCGCTTGAATATTGTAAAATTATGTTATACTATATTTCTAACCTTTCATTATCAGAAGGTAGTCTTTTACTTAAAGGCGGAAAGGGGTGGAATGTATGACTAATTCCGAACTTATTTTGCGATTAGTAGAAATGCTTTTACAAGAAAAAGAAGAAACTATGAAAGCAAAAGAACAACAATGCAAAACTAAAGATAAATGTATGAAATAGTACATAAGTTAAAAGTAGGAGTAAAATTGCAGATAGCTCCTACTTTTATTTTGCATAAAAAAACGTACATAATTGCAGTATGTACGTTTGAATATATGACATCTTCCGAACTTAAGACATCTTTAATGTAATTATATAATAACACAATTAATAAAATCTGTCAAATAAATTTTATTAGTTTCCTGTACTCCTATACCTATTTAACCCCCAATTCCATATTTTGACTGCTATTACTAAAAATATAATTGCTACTATTGGAGATAAGTACATTAGCCATCCGTTTTCCATTCCTAAGTAGTTTAATGTTGGGTAATATGTTGCAAATACGAATGGGAATATGAAGGTTATTAGTATTCGTATAAATTTGTTGTATATTTCAACTGGGTATTGTGCAAATGTGTATATTCTGAATACTGACCATATTATTTCGTTTGATTTGTATGTGTAAAATGATGTTACACTAAATGCTATCATTATTGCTCCTATTATAAGTGCCCCTGAAAAAGCAAATATTATAATTTTGGCTACTAGCATAAATGTTATATCTATTTGAAGTTTTATTAGCATACTTATTATTAATATTAAACTTATTGCCATATATCCAAATGCTGTAAAGGTTTTTGTATCTCCTATTACTGATATTAGTGGGTGTATCGGTCTTAATAAAAGTTTGTCAAAATCTCCATCCTTTATATATTTTGGTCCTATGTCATATATACTATCAAATAGAAAGTCTACTATTGCTATTGTTAACATTGTTATTCCATATAGCAATAATAATTTATCAAATGTCCAGCCTGCTAAACTTTGCGTATTTTGAAATACTATCCATATAAAAATTAGCTCTACTGCTTGTGTTAATAATTGTGATATTATTCCAACAATGAAGTCTACTCTATATTCCATCATACTTTTTATTGAGCATGATAGCATTGAAAGATATATGCTTATATTATCTTTTATTTTTGTCATTTTATCCTCCGTTTATCGTTACTTTCTTTACTGCTTTATTAAAAAATACTTTTGCTAATAAATACATAACTAATACCCATATTAGTTGTTTTCCTATTATCCATATAATTTCTATTCCCTGTATTTTTCCTAAATATATATTTATTGGTGTATAAAAAAATTCTTTAAATGGTAATATATTGGCTATTTTTTGGAAAGCTATTGGGAACATTGTAAGTGGTGCTATTAGCCCTGAAAATATTGATATTATTGACTTTCTTAATATTTGCATTCCCCAAGTAGCATTTGTATAAAAGCCACATGTTCCTACTATCATTTGTAAGAAATATGATATTGGTATATTTAATAATAAAATACATATAAAAGCTATAAATGCCCATATATTTACTGGCATTAGTACTGTCCAGAATATATTACATACTATAAATGTACATATTGCTGTTAGTAATCCAAAACCCATTTCTCCTAGTTCTTTTCCAAAATAATATGTAAAATATGATATTGGGTTTAGTAATTCCCTTGTTATATAACCTTTCCTAATTGAATAGGCTATGTCTTCATTTACTCCCCATAATGACATTGGCACCAATGTAACTACTAATATGTAGTATGTTGCTATTTCATTTATTGCAAAACCTTCTATTTGACCCGTTTGATTGTATATTGCATACCATACAAATATATATACTACTACTTCTATAATTCTATTAAGCGTAAATATGAATAGCATAGATTTATATTGTAGATATTCTCTTATTCCCATTTTTCCTATTTTTAATAATGTGCCTAACATACTACTTCTCCCCTATAAATTTCCTTTAATATTTCTTCTAAACCTTGCTCTTGTACGTGCATATCCACTATTTCACAGAAATTAGAAATTCTATTTACTACGTTCATTATTGTTGTTTTATCATGATTAAACTTTATTTTTAAAAAGTCCTCATTTTCTTCTATCACTTCAAATTCGTCTTCTATTGTTTCATTTGTTATTAATGTATTTTTGTTTTTTATAGATATTTCTGCTATTACTTGTTTTCCATATGTGTCTTTAAAAGTTTGCTTTTCGCCATCATATATAATACTTCCTTTATCTATTAATATTATTCTATCACATACTTCTTCTATATCTTTTAGGTCATGTGTTGTTAGTATTACTGTTGTATTTTTTTCTTTGTTTATATCTTTTATGAACTTTCTTATTCTTTCTTTTACTAATACATCTAATCCTATTGTTGGCTCATCTAAGTATACTATTTTAGGGTTGTGTAAGAAGGTTGCTGCTATTTCACATCTCATTTTTTGACCTAAACTTAAGTTTTTTACTGGTTTATTTAATAGTTCATCTAGCTCTAATAATGCTGAAAACTTTTTCAAATTTTTTCTGTATTCGTTTTCTGGTATTTTATACATCTTTTTAATTAGTCTAAACGATTCTATAACTGGTAAATCCCACCATAACTGTGTTTTTTGTCCAAATACTGCTCCTATTTGTTTATTGTTTTCTATTCTATTTTCATATGGAACTTTTCCATTTACTATAACCTTACCTGAAGTTGGTGTTAAAAGACCTGTTAGCATTTTTATTGTTGTAGATTTCCCTGCTCCGTTTTCTCCAATATATCCTACAAGTTCTCCTTCTTCTATATTAAAGTTTACTTTCTTTACTGCTCTAAATTCTTTATATTTTGGATGAAATAAGTGCTTTATATATCCTATTATTCCACTTTCTTTATCACTTGTTTTATATACTTTTTCTAAATCTTTTACTTCAATAATTGACATTTTTCTTCTTCCTTTGCTTTATTTTTTTATATTTTATCATAAGGTTTTAGGAAATGGAATAGGTTTTGTTTACTTTTTTACATAACAAACCTCACTTGAATTACAAGTGAGGTTTGTTATAACTTTATTCAATTTTTAAATCAAACATTTCTCTTAATTTCTCTTCGGGTATTTTTGTTTCTATACATTCTCCGCCATCTACTTTAATTATTATATTCATATTTTCTTCTTCAGCTTTTTCTATTTCAATACTTTGTATTATGCTGTTTACTATCTTCCTTTTTTGTTCTCTACTAAGTCCTACTGCATCTTCTAACTTGTTCTTAATAATATTTATTATAGAATCTGTACAATAATAAGAAAGAATAGTATTTACATATTTTTCACTTCTAAGAATGACTTTATTTTTGATATTGCCTTCGCCAGCCATTCGCTTTATTATGGCGTTCTCATATTTTCCTGATATAGTCTCAAAAGTATCGTTTAAAATAACATTCATTATTTCAATTATTATAAATGGTATTATAACTCCGAAAAGTACTGTAGTTTCCATTTCAATATTTATCAACAATAGTACTGAAGCTGTTAAGAATACTCCTGATGTATACATGAACATAAAAAATTCTGATATCCATTCGCTTACTTTCATTCTATTATTTAACTGCTTAATTGTAAGTTCCCGCTTCTTTTCTTTTTTCATTTTAAATGTCCTCCTTAAAATATTAATTTTACTTAGGCCTATTAGTTACTTTCATAACTCTCCCCTGTAATGCTAAAATAGGAGTTTTATAAATTTTATGTTATTCTATCATATTTTTGCTTATTTTTCAAGTATTTTCAGTTATTTTTTATCTCTACTATTGGCTTCCGATTAGGAACCGTCCCCAATCTACTATTCTATTATTCCTAGTATTGTTTTTTCTGTTTTTACTTTTTTTTCTGATATTTTTATGACTGTTTCTAGCTCTTCTTTTGCTTCTTGATATTGTTCTTTATTTGTATATAATGTAGCTAATTTTTCGTTTAATTTTACTTGGTCTCCTACTTTTTTGTTAAGTATTATTCCTGCTGTATAATCTATTTTGTCTTCTTTTTTTGTTCTTCCTGCTCCTAATTTTGAAGCTAATTTTCCTATTTCTTCTGCGTTTATTTCTTTGATGTATCCTTCTTTTTTGCTATGTACTTCTATTTCATATTTTGCTTTTGGAAATTTATTTGTATTTTTTATATATGTTATATCTCCACCTTGATTCCCCACAAGTTCTACAAATTTTTGGAAAGCTTTACCTGTTTTTATTGTTTCTTGTATTTTATTTTTGTTTTCTTCTATATTTTCTCCTTTGCCTGCTAACTTTAACATATATGCTCCTAATTCTAATACTACTTCTTCTACATCCTTTGGCATTTGACCTTTTAATGAATTTACAGCTTCTATTATTTCTAAATTATTTCCTACTGCATATCCTAAAGGTTCGTTCATATTTGTTATTACACATATTGTTTCTTTGTTTGCTAATTTTCCTATTTTATTCATTTGTATTGCTAGCTCTTTAGCATCAGTTATATTTTTCATAAATGCTCCGCTTCCACATGTAACATCTAGTATTATTTTATTTGCTCCTGCTGCTATTTTTTTGCTCATTATGCTTGATGCTATTAGTGGTATACTGCTTGTACATGAAATAGAATCCCTTAAGGCATATATTTTTTTATCAGCTGGTGCTAAATTCCCTGTTTGAGTAATTAGGCTTATTCCTATCTTTTTAACATTTTCTTTAAATTCGTCTATTGATAAGTTTATATTATACCCTGGTATTGCTTCTAGTTTATCTGCCGTTCCCCCTGTAAAACCTAAACTTCTTCCTGACATTTTTGCAATGTTTACTCCTAATGCTGACATTATTGGCATTAATATTAAAGTTATTTTATCTCCTACTCCTCCGGCTAGAGTGCTTATCTACAACTATTCCTAATTCTGATAAATCTAATACTTCACCTGAATATGTCATTGCTAAAGTCATATTTGTAATTTCTTCTTCATCCATTTCATTAATATATATTGCCATTATTAGAGCTGCTGCCTGATAATCTGCTATACTACCTTCTGTATAACCTTTTATAAAATATTCTATTTCTTCTTTATTTAATTTTTTATTATCTCTCTTCTTCTCTATTATTTCTAATATATTCATTTGGTTTACCTCTTTACTTTTTTATAATATTATCAAAAAGCTAGCAATTTTACAACTACTAGCTTTTATTTTCTATCTTTTATTATTTATATTTTTTATTATACTTGGCTCAATTTTATAATTTCTTTCTTCGTCCATTAGTCCATTTATTTCTTGTTGTACATCTGTTAATTGTGTAAAACAATAACCTGAAATGCTTGGTACACTTTGAATTACTTGAGTTAATTTTGAAAATCTTTCTATAAATTCTTCTTCATCTTTTACTTGTTTGCCATATCCCCATCCCTTGTCTGAATTTATAGCTATTCCACCATATTCACTCATTATAATTGGTTTCCCATTATAACTATAACCTTTAGCAAAAGCTTTATGTTTTCCATTAAATGTTTCTTCGTTATTTAATACTTTTTCTATATTTTCTTTATATAATGATGATAATATATCCCATTCTTGTTTATAGTCATGTATTGTTATAATGTCTGATATTGTATGCTCCCATCCATCATTTGAAATTACTGGTCTTGTACTATCTAATGCTTTTGTTAGATAGTATAAGCTGTTTATAAAGTTTTGCTGTTTTTCGTCAGTTGATACATTTGGTACTCCCCATGATTCATTAATTGGAACCCATGTTATTATTGAAGGATGATTATAATGTTGTTTTACCACTTTTATCCATTCTTCTGTAAATGCTTGTAAAGATTTATCGTTAAATTCATAGCAGTTTCCCATTTCACTCCATACAAATACTCCTTTTACATCACACCAATATAAAAATCTTTCATCTTCTATTTTTTGATGTTTTCTAACTGCATTATAGCCTAGTTCTAAAATACTATCTATATCTTTTATTATACTTTCTTCATTTGGTGGTGTTAAATGTGATTCTTTCCAGTATCCTTGGTCTAATATTGATTTTAAATATATTGGCTCTTTATTTAAAAGTATTTTATCTGCCTCAATAGAAATTTCTCTCATTCCAAAATATGAATATACTGTATCTATTATTTTGTCTTCACAATATAGTTTATAAACTATATAATATAAATTTGGATTGTTTGGTGACCATTTTTGTATAATATGTTCTTTATTATTTTGAGATATATTCATTTGTATTTCTTGATAGTTATTATTTATTAATTCTTTAGTAATATTTAATATTTGACCATTAAATGATATTTCTGTTTCAATATAATAATTTAATTCTTCTATATTTTTTTCTGTTATATTTGTTTCTACTTCTAATTTTATATTATTTGTATCTATTTGTGGTGTAAGTTTTACATTTTGCAAATATTGTTTTGGCACCCATTCTAACCATACAGTTTTCCATATTCCTGTTGTTTGTATATACCAACATTTCCAACTTTCTTTTTTGTATCTTTGTTTTCCTCTAGGTTGTTCTTTTGATAAAGAATCTTCTACTTTTACTGTTATATCATTTTGTCCTTCTACTACATATTTTTCTATATTAAAAGAAAACCTTGAATATCCTCCTGTATTCTTTCCTACATAAGTTCCATTAACCCATACTTTTGTTATATAGTCGCTTCCTTCAAAATTTAATATTATTTTGCTATCCTTTAATTGCTCTTTTTTAATGTTTATTTCTTTGTTATACCAAACTATGTAATGTACACTTTCATCTTGTATTCCGCTTAATTTTGTTTCATATGTAAATGGTACATTTATTTACCTTTGGAAAGTTTAAAAAGTATTTTTTTGTTTCTCCTTCATCATTATCATCAAATGTAAAATTCCATTCTCCATTTAAATTTTGCCACTCTTTTCTAACAAATTGTGGTCTTGGATAATCTTTTATATAGCACTTCATATTCTATTTTCCCTCTCTTCCATATTTACAAGCTAACTTTTTTATTTCTTTTATAAAGTCGTTTCCATCTTCACAATATATTTTTGAAGCATGGCTTGTGTTTGTTATAAAATTCATTTTTAATAGTTTCTTACATATTTTTTCTCCATGTATTGTACTTGCGTCAGCCATTACTTTTTCTATTTTTATATTTCTTTTTTGTAATGTATTAAATAGATTTATTGAGCCTTTTAGTAAAGTTGTTATTACTTTATAGTTATTTCTATATTTTTTATCTATTGATATGGATGATAGATATATGTAATATGAATTATTATCTTTGTATTCTTCTATTTGATTAGACTTTACATCTGCTTCATTCATTTTATTTTCGTATATGTCGTAAAATACTTCCTTTTTTAAGGGTAATATATTTATACTTGCTATTACTACATTATTAGCATTTCTTACTCCTATACAAGTTAAATTATTTTTTATGTACCAGTTTTGTACTTCTTGTGCTGTAGTTATGTTTTCATTTGGAAAATATGAGTGTTCTATATTTTCCATTGTCTCAAAATCTTTTAGATTAAATTTGTATTCTATTTTCAATTGCTCCATTTTTATTTTTCTCCTAAATTTTTCTATTAATTTTATTTATATAAAGTTTTGTTTTCTAATTCTTTATGTGCTTTATATTTTCAATTATTGAAATATATGTCTCTTTTCGTATACTATATCATAATAAACAGAAAAAAGAAAGTGATTTTTTTTGCACTTTCTAATTTTCATATATTTCCTTAATTTTTTCCAAATTTTCTATAACTGAATTATAACCATATTTATAACATGATTCTAGTTTGTTTACATCTAAAAGACCTACTTTATCTGTGTATACATTTAGCACAAAGTCACTCGCCTCTAAACTTTCTTCTGATATTTTACTTCCCATTATATCTATTGTTTTCATTACTATGTCCATTATATTACTATCTTCTTTTATTGGATCTGAGTGAAACTTTACTGCTATTACTTTGTCGGCTCCTTGCTTTTTTACTTCGTTTACTGGAATATTGTCTAAGGTTCCTCCATCCATAAAGCTGTGTTTTTCGTCTTTATATGGGCTGAATACTGCTGGGAAACTACTGCTTGCTCTTACTGCTTTTCCTATGGTTGCATTTGTTATATATTGTTCTTTGTGGCAGTTTTCTTTTGGTATATTGTTTGTGAATACATATTCTTTTGAGTTCATAATGTCTACTGTCGGAATTACAAGTGGCATTTTTATTTGTGACATATTTTCGATATCTCGTTTTTTGGCTACTTTATTGAATATTTCTTCTAGTTCTTCTCCATTTGTTAAGCCTGTTATTGTTTTATTTTTGTTTTTTAAATATCCTTTTATTCCTGTTAAAATAGGGTTTGCATTTGCTCCTATTATATCTTTTGCATATGTTTTAAACAGTATGTATATATAATATGGTGAATAACCCATTGCATATAATGCTGCTATCATACTTCCAGAGCTTGTTCCTCCTATTATATCTACTTTTATATTGTTATCTTCTAGTGCTTTTAAAACTCCTGCATGTGCTATTCCTCGTATTCCTCCACCAGATAATGCTAAACCTAATTTCATAAACTTCCCTCCTACATTGTTTATATATAGTATTTACAAATATTATTTATATAAACATTGTAAGAGACTTTTTTAAAATCCTGTTCTTGGTAACTTATTTTTTGATTTATTGGCTATTTGTATATCTATTATTTCGTTGTTTTCTTTTATTTCTAGTATGTATTCTTTACTATTTAGTTCATAATTTTCATCGGTCTTTGTTTCTTTTATACTGTATTTTCCTTTTTCTAATTTACTTGTTATTGCTATTCCTTCTTCATTTGTTTTTATTGTTTCTACTAAATTTCCTTGTTCATCTTTTATTTCAAACTCTACATTTGCAATTGGTGAACCTTTCTTTTGTCCTGTTATTTTGTTATCGTCTTCACTTATTTTTGTTATTTGTATTTGCCCTTTTATTTTATCGTTTTTTACTTCTAATGTGGTTTCTTTGTTATGTTCTACTTTTGTTTCTATTTTTTCTTCATTTAGTATATATTTTTCATTTGTTTTTATTTCTTTTAACGCGTAGTCTCCTATATCTAAATTTTCTACTATTATTTCTCCATTTTCATTTGTTGTATATTTATTTATATAGTTTTCTTCATTATCATATAGTTCAAATTCTACTCCTTCTAGTTTTAATTCTGCATTTTCACTATCCACTTTTATTATTTTTAAGCTTCCTTTTTTTCTTAAGTTTTTTACTTCTATTTTTGTTTCTTTATTCCATTCTATCTTTATTTCTATTTCTTTTTCATTTAATACGTATTTTTCATTTGTTTTTGTTTCTTTTAAGTAATAGTTTCCTATATTTAAGTTTTCTACTATTATCTCTCCATTTACATCTGTTGTGTATTTATCTATTAATTTTCCTTTATTATCATATAGTTCAAATTCTACTCCTTCTAGTTTTATTTGCTCATCTTCTATGTCTTGTTTAATTACTTTCAAATTTCCTTTTTTACGTGCATTTTGTATTTCTAGTATATTTTGTTTGTTCCATTCTATTTTTATTTGTATTTCTTCGTCGTTTAATATATATTTTTCATTTGTTTTCACTTCTTTTAGTATATATGTTCCTATATCTAAATTCTCTACCTGTATTTCTCCATTTTGATTAGTTATTAATTTTTCTATACATTTTCCTTCACTATTATAAAGTTCAAATTCTACTCCTTCTAGTTTTATTTCTTTATTTTCTATATCTTCTTTTATTATTTTTAGATTTCCTTTTTTACGTGCATTTTTTACTTCTAATACTGTTTCTTTGTTCCATTCTACTTTTAGTTCTATTTTTTCATCATTTAGTATATATTTTTCATTTGTTTTTACCTCTTTTAGAGTATAATTTCCTATATCTAAATTATCGACTTTTATTTCTCCATTTTTATCTGTTACTAGTTTTTTTATTAATTCATTTTTGTCATTATATAATTCAAATTCTACTCCTTCTAATGTTATTTTATTGTTTTCTAAATCTGTTTTTAGTACATTTATTTTTCCTTGTTTTTTATCGTTTTCTATTGTTATATTGCTTGTTTTTCCCCATTCTAATGTTAATTTATTCTCTGTAGGGTTTAATACATATTTATTATCTACTTTTATTTCTTTTATTGTTACTGTTCCTGGCTTCATATTTTTTACTTCTATTATTCCATTTTGATTTGTTGTATATTCTCCTAGGTTTGCACCTTTTTCATCAGTTAATTTAAATGTTACATTTGGTAATGGCTTTTTGGTTTTACTATCTATTTTAGTAATTTTCAAATTTGCATTGTTACTACTTATATTTAAATTTGTATGGGTAGAAGCCAATTCGTAACTACTTGTATACGTTACATAGCTTTGTGCAGAAGGTACCGAGCTTTGGGCATAATATATTGGGCATGTTTTTACCTGGGCATCTATTATATTTATTTTTCCATTTATATTTTCTTTTATATTTTTTGTTGGAATTGCAATTTTGAATGTATTATTTGTAAAGTTTGATTTTTCTGTATTGCTTGAATCTAATATTTTTGTTCCTGAAACAAAATTTTCTATTGATACTTTATAAGAATTTAAAGTTTTATTTGCTGTTACTTTATAGTTTTGAGTATAATATTCTACTCCATTTATATTTTCTATTTTCTTTTCGCCATTTGTGTTTACATTTACAGATGGACTTTCGTATACTTCTTTTCCATTTATTCCATATTCATATAATGTTTGTGCTATATCTAATGCTTTTCTTCCTCTTCTTTGTATTGTTTCTACTGTATTTCCATCTACACTTCTATTTCCTAATATATATTTATCTTTTGGTGCTACTCCTTCTTTATAAGAGTGAAGCGCTATTTTTGTTGCTGAATAGAAATCATCATCATTTTCTATATTCCAATCTGTCCATTTTGAACCCATATAACCTTTGCTTAGTATTCTCCAAATTACATTATCTGTTTCTTTAGTTATACTTGCATTATATGAGCTATATCCTGTCCCTACTCCTTCTTTTGCTGGTTCTACACAAAATGCTGGGTATCTATTTCCTGTGTTTGCATCTATATAATATACATACCATACTATTTTATAACTCCATTTATTATGGCTTGCCATCCAATATTCTACTAGCGAATGACATTCATGGTCTCCTAATAATGTTACTGTATCTCCTTCTTTTATATTTGCATTTGATATATTTAAATTTGTTATCATTGTTATTAATTGTATTAATAGTATCATTATACTTATTATTTTTCTTGTTTTCTTCATATTTTTCTCCTTTTAATATTTTCTAAAATTATATTTTAATTGTAGGGGCGAGCATTGCTCGTCTGGTTATATTCATATATATCAATTAATTTACAAATGATTTTTTCGAATAACGGACGAGCAATGCTCGCCCCTACAATATTCTTCTTATTTCGACAAAAATAGAGGCTTTGATAAACTTTTATTTTGTTTATCTTAGCCCCTATTTTTGTGTAAGTTTGCTTACACTTTTTTTATATTTAATACATATTTTTATATGTAAATTATTCAGCTGTATATGGTAACACTGCTATTTGTCTTGCTCTTTTTACTGCAATAGTAATATCTCTTTGATGTTTTGCACATGCACCTGTAGCTCTTCTTGGTAATATTTTACCTTTGTCATTTATAAATTTCTTTAATTGATCTGCATTTTTATAATCTAATACAAGATTTTTATCAGCACATAAAGGACATACCTTTTTTCTTACTTTTTTAAATCTTGGGTTATAATCTTCATCTACATTATTATTTCTATTGTTTCTTTTTTGTTTTTTATCTGCCATTTCATTTTCCCCCCTAACTTGATTAATTAATGAATAGTGAATAATGAATAATATATACGTAAAAAGATTATTCATTTTTCATTCTTCATTATTAATTATTCATTGCTGGCATTCATGCCAGCACCTAAAATGGTAGGTCGTCTCCTGAAGATACTTCAAAATCAGAAGCTCCACTAGTTGGTTCTGGCATTGTGCCAAATGTAGCATCAAAACTTCCTCCTGCTTCGCCTTCTCTTTTACTATCTGCAAAATATGCTTCTTCTGCTACTACTTCTGTTATGTAGTGTTTTTGCCCTTGGTCATCATCCCAAGTTCTTGTTTGTATTCTTCCTATTACTCCTACTTGTTGACCTTTTTTGAAGTATTTACTACAGAATTCTCCTAGTTTGCTCCATGCTACTATGTTTATAAAGTCTGCTTGTCTTTCTTCTCCTGGTCTTACAAATCTTCTATTTACTGCTAAACTAAATGATGCTACTAATGTATTGTTAGCTTGTGTATATCTAACTTCTGGGTCTCTTGTTAATCTACCCATTAAAATTACTTTGTTCATATTTTTCTACCTTACCTTTCGGCCCCATTATTCATCAACTTTTATTGTCATGAATTTTATTACTTCATCTGTAATTCTATAATTTCTCTCTAATTCTGCTATTAAAGATGTATTTGCTTCAAAGTGGAAAATTACATAGTAACCTTCTTTGTTTTTCTTTACTTCATAAGCTAATCTTCTTTTTCCTAGCTCTTCTGTTTTTTCTACTTTACCGTCAGTATTAATTAATGTTTCGAATTTTTGAACTAATGATTTAATTCCTTCTTCATCAACATTTGGATTAATAATGACAACACTCTCGTATTTATTCATTATTTTTCACCTCCTTATGGTTTTGTAACCTACATATTATAAATGTAAGTAAGGATGTTATAATAAAAACTTTCTCTTTTTTATATAACGTTACTATTTTATCATGTTTTTATGTAGTTTACAAGGGGTTTGTTAAATTTTTGTAATTATTTTTTATTATAATTTTTCTATTTCTTCTTTTGTTAAATTTGTTGCTTCCATAATTATTTCCATATCAATATTTTTACTTTTCAAATATTGTGCCATTTTTATTTCTGCTTGCTTAGTTCCTTGCTCTATTCCTTGCTGTATCCCTTGTTCTATTCCTTGTTCTATTCCTTGTTTTAGTCCATCTTCTATGGCATGTTCCATCATATTTCTTTCATCTCTTATTGCTTTTTCTTTTAGTTCTGCTATTAATCTTAATTCTTTATCTTTACTTATTTCTTCTAGCTCTTCCATTGCTTCTTTTATCTCTTCATTTTTATTCATAATCTCTAATACCTCCTTATTATTAGGATTATCTAAGAAAAGCATCCATTGTGTTAATTTATCTTTTTGATTGCTTTCCATCATTCTCCTTGCTTTTGGTATTTCTATTATAAATAATTCAAATTTGTCTGTCAAGTCTAACTCTATACCTGTTGTTTCTTCTACTATTTTCCATCTTGTACTTATTTCCTCTATATTTTTTGTTTTGTCAAATTCATAATCTAATATTATTATTCCTATTACTTTATTTAATTCTTTGTAGGGCTTTCCTTTTTCTAATTGGCTACTAAATATTCTACTCCAATAATATAAAAATCTTTCTGCTGTATCTTTATTATCAGCAAGTTGTATTTCTATATCACATATTGCTCCATCGTCTAATATTGCTTTTAAGTCTAATATTCCTAATTTTTCTTCTGGGTATTTTCCTATAATATGTCTGTCTTCTAATTGTATTTCTTTTATTTCTTCTTTTGTTATTGATGAAATTATGGCTTTCGTTATTCTCTCATTTCCTTTTTTGAATAAAGAATGAAACACTACGTCTATCTTTGGTTTTAATAGTTCTATTCTATTTTCCATATACATTTTTCCTTTCATGTTTTATATTTTAAATTGCATATATTATTTATGTTTTCACCTCCTATTTTTTAATTTCATTTTTGATTATTTTTTGGATTATATAATTTATTTATATTTAGAATAAAAACTGATTAAATATTTTTTGTGAAATTTATATTTTGAATGAATATGATGTTTCTATTTCTTTAGAAAAATAAATTTTGAAATAATCTTCTTATGATAAAAATTTTATTTTGTATACAAAAATATATACAATTTAATACATATATTAAACCACGTTTTCATGCTTATGTCAACAAAAATCGTTCGTCAAATTTCTACATTTTATGCTTTTGTGTTACAATTCAAAGCTAATATAAAATATAGATGTAAATAATAGCGCTTTTGTTTTGGTGTTTTTTTATAATAGAATAATTGTAGGAGGCGCCTCCTCTGGCGCCTCCTACAATCGCAATACTGAAATTTAAGAAATATTTTTTATGTTCGATTTTCTATAAGATTTTTTATTTCTAATTTTTATATTACATCCTATTTTACTAATTCATCAGTATAATATTCAAACCCATATCCAAAGTTTAACCTACAATATTTTCCTATGAAGTCTGGCTCGCTAAAGTCTATTTTGTATGATGGTTCCACTATTATTTCTCCTTGCTTATTTACTACTCCCCATTTATTATCTTTTTTTATCCCTGCATATCCATATTGGTTAAATTCGGTTACCATATCATATTTTGGCTCTACTACTGTTTTGTCACTATCGTTTATAAATCCCCATTTTCCATTTTTGCTATATGCATATACTTTGTTTTCTTTTAATACTTCTTTATTAGATATTATATTTCCATTGTTATCTAAATACTTCATATCACTTGCTGATATTAGTTTTATATAGTTATCGTAAGTATATAGTATTGCTTCTTTTATACTTGTTTGTTTTTCTAGTTTATTATTATATATTTCTATAGTATTTTTACTTGATATTATCGCTTGTAGTGCATTTTTGTCTTTTACTTTTTGTATTATATCATATTTAAAGTCTATTCCTAATCCATTATTTATATCTATAACTCCTACTTTTCCATTTTCAGTAATTATGAAGTAATTTTCAAATGCATATTCTATATATTCGTATTTATTTTTTATTATAACTTGTCCTTCTTTATTTATTACTCCAAATTTTTCTTCATTATTAATGGTTATAATATAATTTTCATTTGATGTTTCTATTGTATTTTCATAATTTGATTGTTTCTTTTCTCCATTTTTATCATATATTTGTATTATTTCATCTTTTTTGGTTGTTATTTTGTTTTGTGTACATAGTATGTAATCATACTTTGCTTCTAGTATTTCTTTTCCTTCTATTGATATTACTCCTTGTTTTCCATCTTTTTGTACTATGAATAATTTATTTATTTTATTGTATTCTATTTCTTCATATTCATATGGTATTAGTATTTTTTTATTTTCTAATATTCCATTTTTCCCATTTTTAGATACTAATAAGTATACTTTTTCATTATCTTTTATATCTGTTATTCTATTTATTTCATTATAGTTTGTTTCTAATATTTCTTTTCCTTCTTTATTTATATAACCATATCTGTAGCCTTCATTAGTTTTTATTTGTACTATAAAACCTGCTTCCATATAGTCATTTTCTTCTGTGTAATATGAATCTGATTCTATTTGGTCATATTGTGGTTTTACTATTTGTTTTCCTTTTATATTTATTACTCCATATTTTCCATTTTGTCGAACCTTAAGCGTTCCTTCTCTATATTCTAAACTTTCTATTTCTTCATATATTGGCTTTGTTATTCTTTTTCCATTAAAGTCTATTATTCCATATTTTCCATTTTCTCTGTATTGTAATACTGTTTTTTCAAATGGAATATTTGAGGTAGATTCTTCATTCATTAAAGGTAATACTTGTTCATAATTAGTTAGTATTTGTTCATTTTTTTCATTTAATACTTTTGTTTTATATTCTCCTGTTGTTTCATTATAGTCACTATAGCATACAAATACTGGCTTTGATGGGTTTGGTATGTTTAGTTCATCATATATAGCTTCTATTACTATATTTCCTTTTTCATCTATTACACCATATTTTTGATTTTTATATAGTTTGAAATAGGTATACCTTTCTACTTTTTCTAGTTCGTAGCTGTTGTCATTTATATTTTTATATGCAATTATTCCTATTACACTTACTATAATTATTATTGCTATTATTATCGCTATTACTATATTTCTTGTATTTTTCATATTTTTACCTCTTATTATATATCTTTTATTATTTTAGGATAATTTTTGAACGAAGGTAGCTTCTCTGGGCCATACGGGCGATTGCTAATCGCCCCTACATTTGAAATTGATTTTTCCTATTTAATCAAAAGAGCATGCCACCGATATCCTCCTACAATCATTCACCATTCACTATTCATTATTCACTATTCATTACATAGTTTTACATGCCTTTACCCACAATATTCTTTTGTCCTCATACTCTTCTATTTTATAAGTTACATCTTTAGTTTCTATTATAGGTGCTTCATCATCTTCTGGTACTCTTCCTAATAACTCTAGTAAGTACCCTGATAGTGTTTCATATTCCCCTTCTGGCACGTCTATTCCCAATACCTTTTTTAATTCATTAATTGAAATTTTTCCGCTTATTAGGAATGTATTATCATCTATTTTTTCAATTTCATTTTCTACATCGTCATATTCATCAAATATATTACCTACTATTTCTTCTAATAAGTCTTCCATTGTAACTAATCCTGCTGTTCCCCCATATTCATCTATTACTATTGCCATTTGCATTTTATTTTTTTGCAAATCCTTGAACAACTCATTTATTGGCTTATTTTCTGAAACAAAATAGGCTTCTCTTATCATATTCTTTATTTTTAGTGGCTTTTTAGTTCTAAAGTATTTTAGCAGGTCTTTTACAAATAATATTCCTTCTATGTTATCTATTGTTTCGCTATATACTGGCACTCTACTATATTTATAATCATCTAAATCTTTTAGTATTTCTTCTATATCTGAACTTATATCTACTGCAAATATATCTGTTCTGTGTGTCATTACTTCTGATACTGTAATATCATTAAATTCAAATATATTATTTATCATTTCTTTTTCTTCTTGTTCTATAGTTCCTTTTTCTTCGCCTTCATCTATCATCATTTTTATTTCTTCTTCTGTTACTATTTCTTCTTCATTTTCTGAAATTCCAAATATTTTTGATATTACATTCGTTGATTTTGTAAGAATTTTTACAAATGGTGATGCTATTATTGAAATGAAACGTATTATTCCTATACTTGCATATGCTATTTTCTCATAATATTTCATTGCTAGTCTTTTTGGAACTAGTTCTCCAAATACTAACGTAAAGAAAGATAATATTATTGTTATTATTATTATTGAAATACCTCTAAATGCTTCTACACTAATTGCTGGAAAGATATTATTTAGTGATGGTGCAAGAATATCTGCAAAAGTGTCTGATGCAAATGCACTAGATAAAAAACCTGCTAAAGTAATTCCTATTTGTATTGTTGCTAGGAATTTACTTGGGCTTTTTAACATCTTTTCTATTTGTTTTGCTTTTTTATTTCCCTCTTTTGCGCTTCTTTCTATTTTTGCATCATTTAATGATATAAATGCTATTTCTGATGCTGCAAAATACGCATTTATTAAAATTAATATTACTAGGACAAACAATTGTGATATCATTCTTTTTTCTTCCTCTCTTTTTACTATTCTATCCCTATTTATTTGTTTTTATTATATATTTAATAATATATGATGTCAATTGAATTTTATATTGCTTGTTTATTATATTTTGCCAACTTTATATTCTTTTAAATGGATTTTCTAAAAATATATTTAACTATATAATTTTTTATTTTAGTAAAAAAACTTTCTCTTTTTGTTATTGAAAAAATATTTATATTATTATCTTGTATTGTATTTCTATTTGCAGTAGGCTCTATTCCTATACCAACTAATGATTTAGAATATCCATTAGGAATAAAAGACTTCTCAAAACTTTTTGGAAAAGATTTTAACTTTGAAGCTTATAAATCTATCGATTTTGCATATTATGTTGGTGAATTAGAAGCTAAAGAACCTGCATCTAATTTTGATATTAATGGGAAAAAGTTATTGAAAGATAATGATGGAAATTTAATTGATTCTAACCAAATAATTCCTCCTATGCATGATATGTCATATTTACCTAAATCTATACCTATTAAACTAGCTAAAAAGCAAAGATTTGTATATGGCGAAGACTTACAAACTAGATTTAATAATTGTATTCAATAGTATATAAATAATGGATATAAAATAAAATCTAAAATATATAAGAATGCAGACCATAAATCTCTTTTTGCAAATAATTATACTTTTAAAGATAACTTTTTAAGAGCTTTATATGCTTTTTATATTAGTGGGAATAAAGGAACAGCATTTTTAAAAGATGACTCTAGCGCTGATTGTTTAGATATGAGTTATCAGTTACAAAGACAAGAAAATTGTATTAAGGAACATTGAAACTAAGACTAAGTAATTACAATTTTGACTTCTTTTATCTAAGGTGTTATACAACATTTTAAAGCAATAATAAAATACTAAAAAATCATTGTATGAGTTTCCAAATGATTTTTTAGTATTCTATATGACATAATAGAATCTTATAAAATTTTATTAAATTATAACTTATGACAATTTTTGTTTTAAACTTTCTAACGCCTTTTTCCTTGCACTTATTTTGTTTTTTTCTTCTTGTGATAATTCTGCTAATGTTTTTCCATTTTCTAGTTCGAATATTTCGTCAAATCCAAATCCATTTTCTCCTCTTACTTCTTCTGTTACATATCCTTCTATGTATTCTACTGCTGTTTTTGTATTTTTTCCGTCTGATATTGCCATTGCTGTAATAAATTTTATTTTTCTTTTTTCTTTTGGCACACCTTTTAATTTTTCTATAATTGCTAAATTCCTTTGTCTATCTGTTCCTGCATGCCATCTTTTTGTGTATACTCCTGGGAATCCATCTAAATATTCTATTTCTATTCCTGAGTCATCTGCTATACACATTTTTCCGTTTAACTCATTTGCTATTGTTTCTGCTTTTTTTATTGCATTTCCTTCAAATGTGTCTTTGTCTTCTTCTACATCTATTTGTATTCCTAGCTCATTCATTGGTACTATTTTATATTCTTTTAATATTTCTTGTGCTTCTTTTATTTTTCCTTTATTTCCAGAAGCTATTACTATTTCATTATTCATTTTCTTCTTCCTTTCAAAAAAATATTAACCTTTTATAATTGTATTTACAAATTAGTTTTATTAAACCCAATATTGTATAAAATCTTCATTAAACATATATCTTGCCGATGGCCTATATGCTGATTCTTTTACAATTTTTTCTGTTTTCTTTATCATTGGTTCTACTTTTTTTCTAAAATTGGCTGATACTAATTTTTTGTCTAATATTATTTCATATACTTGTTGTAATTCTGAAATTGTAAATTCTTCTTCTAAAAAACTAAATGCTATATTTGTGTTTTCTATTCTATTTCTTAGCCTTTTTATTCCAGTATGAATTATTATTGCTGTTAACTCATTTATTGGTGACTCTCCCTGTAATTTGTGTATGTATTCTATTGCATTTTTTTCTCTTTTTGTAGTTGTTATCATTTTATATTCTATTACTTTTTCATTACTTATTAATTTAACCTTTTGTGTTTTTATTTTTGCTTCTATATCTTCAATAGAAATATCATAAAATTTTATATTTGTAATATTATTTTTTATATTATTTTTATTTATTATTACTAAATATGTGACTATTAACTCTTGACCTTCTTCATAATATCCGTGGATCTCCCCATGTATATAACTGCTCTATATAAAATTTTGTTGTTCCAAACATTTCCGATACCTTATTACTTACTGTAATCTTTATATTCTCTTTATTGCTAATATTAAATATTGGTAACTTATTTTTTTCGTCTAATGCTATTTGTAACTTTTTTTCTTTTAGTCTTCTTACGTCTTTTCTTTCGCCATTATCTGTACTAAATATTATTACATTACTTTTAACATTCATTTTTTAGGTCCTTTCCAAATACATTTCTATATTTTGGTTATATTGTTTACTATTTTTTATTATACTTCTAATATCTATTCTACCTACTGCTAAGTGTATTGTATATCCTTGCATTTTACTTTTCTAGCATACTTTATTCTTCTTCCTAGTTCCATATTGTTTTTTACATATTAGTATTTGAATTATACCTATTTTTTACCTATTTTGTCAATGTATTTAATGTAATTGTCAATTGCTCTGCTAATCCAATATAATTTTTTGGTTCTAATTTTAATAATATTTCTTTATCTGATTTGTCTATTTTTAATTGTTTTATGAAATTTCTCATTTCTTCCATGCTTATATTTTTTCCTCTAGTTATAGTTTTCAATGTTTCGTAAGCATTTTCGTGTTTATTTTTTCTTAATATTGTTTGAACCGCTTCTGCCAATACTTCTGGCGTATTTTCTAGTTCTTTTTTTAGTGCCTCTTCATTTACTTTTAATTTACTCATTCCTATAACTGTTTGCTTTATTGCTATTAATGTATAACCTATTGCAGTTCCTATATTTCTTAACATTGATGAATCACTTAAGTCTCTTTGCATTCTAGATATTTGCAAGTTTTCTGTAAATGCTGTTAATACTGCATTTGCCATTTTTACATTTGCCATTGAATTTTCAAAATTAATTGGATTAATTTTGTGTGGCATAACTGATGAACCTATTTCTCCTTTTATATTATTTTGTAAGAAATAATTTCTACTGATATATAGCCACATGTCACTATCAAAGTCTAAAATTATATTATTTAGCAGTTTTATTTCTGAAAATATCATACATATATTATCATGTGATTCTATTTGTGTTGTATATAAATTATTTTCTAGCCCAAAGCTTTCTATAAATTCTTTACTTATTTTTAGCCAATCAACAGTTGGGTATGAAATCATATGTGCATTAAAGTTTCCTACTGTTCCATTAAATTTTCCTGATATTTTTTCTTGTTTAATTTTATTTAATATTTTATTTAGCCTATATACAAATATTGCTAGTTCTTTTCCTACTGTTGTTGGTGTTGCATTTTGCCCATGTGTATGTGAAAGCATACTAATTTTTGCATATTCATTTGCTTTTTGTTTTATAATTTTAATTAGTTCTTCTATATTTTTTATATATACTTCTTCAATTAATTGTTTTATCATAATTCCATATGCTAAATTATTTATGTCTTCTGAGGTACATGCAAAATGTATTAAATAGTTATATTTTTCTATATTATTTTCTTTAAATTTTTCATTTATATAATATTCCACTGCCTTTACATCATGTTTTGTTGTCTCTTCTATTTCTTTTACTCTTTTTACTTGTTTTAAATCTATTCCTTCTATTATTTTATTTAGTATTTCTAGTTCTTTTGTAGTTAATTGTATATTTAATTCTTCTATTTTAGCAAGCTTTTTTAACCATTCTATTTCAACTATAATTCTATTCTTTATTAAGTAATATTCACTAAAATAGTTTCCTACTTCTTTTGTCATTTCACTATATCTTCCATCTATTGGAGAGATACTATATATATAATCTAGCATAAATATTTTCCTCCTTTATTTAGCATACAATCATTGAATCTCTTCTAGCTCCTGTTCCTATGAATTTTATTGGAACTTTTACAATTTCTTCAATCCTATCTAAATATTTTTTTGCATTTTCTGGTAAGTCTTCTCTATTTTTTATACCTTCTATATTTCCGAAGTTTCCTTCAAATTCTTCATATACTGGCTCACATTTTTTTATTTCTTCATCTTCTAGTACAAAGTCCATTGTTACTTTTCCTTCTTTTTTATAACCTACACATAATTTTATTTTGTCTAGTTTTCCTATTGTATCTACATGGTTTATGGCAAGACCTGTTAGTCCATTTACCATTGCAGCATATTTTAGTGCTACTAAATCTAGCCATCCACATCTACGTGGTCTTTTAGTTGTTGTTCCATATTCATGGCCTAATTCTCTTATTGTATCCCCTATTTCGTTATTTTGCTCTGTTATATATGGTCCTTCTCCTACTCTTGATGAATATGCCTTTAGTACTCCATATACTTCTCCTATATATTTTGCTCCTATTCCTGTTCCTGTACATACTCCTCCAATTGTTGGATTTGATGATGTAACATATGGGTAACTTCCAAAGTCTATATCTAAAAGTGTTGCCTGTGCTCCTTCACATAGAATTTTTTTATTTTCTTCTATTGCATTGTGCATTAATGTTACTGTGTCTACTACATATTTTTTTAATATTTGTGCATATTCTTTATATTCTTTTACTACTTCTTCTGCATTTATCGTTTCATAATTATATATTTCAAATATTTCATTCTTGTTTTCTATATTTTTTCTTAATTGTTTTTCAAATCTTCTATTTACTAAGTCTCCCATTCGTATCCCACATCTTTCAAATTTGTCGCAGTATACTGGTCCTATTCCTCTTGCTGTTGTTCCTATTTTATCTTCTCTTCTTAATTCTTCTTGTAATTTATCCATTTGTACATGGTATGGGAATATTACATGTGCTTTATCACTTATCTTCAAGTTTTCTACACTATACCCGTTTTCTTCAATATTTTTCATTTCTTCTATTAACACTTTTGGGTCTACTACTACTCCATTTCCTATTACTGCTATTGTATTTTTGTTTAATATTCCTGATGGAATTAGGTGAAATGCAAATTTCTTCCCTTCAATTTCTATTGAGTGTCCTGCATTATTTCCTCCTGAGCACCTTACTGAAATGTCTGCATTTTGTGATAAATAATCAATTATCTTTCCTTTTCCTTCGTCTCCATAAAAACTTCCTAAAACAACATCTACTTTATTCATAATATTCCTCCTTTTTACTTATTGTATTTTTTATAATAAGTAACTTCATTTACATTATATTTGCATTTTCTGTTTTTGTCAATACTTTTTATAAAAAATATAATAAGTATTTTTATTTTTCTATCTATATAGGGAAATAGCGTAATTTGGGGCAAATTACGCTATTTATAAATAATTTAAATTAGAGAGTGGTTATTTGTTAAATTAATTAAATTTGACTAGCTTGAATACATCTCCTGTATTCTCTTTTGTTTTCTTCGCATGTGATTAATGTTAGTTTATTTTCTTTAGTATTTTGAATACATGACAAATCAGTTTCTTCAATTATTTCATTTCTTACTACTTCATATTTTCTTTCTCCATATTCTGTTTGATATATTATTATATCTCCTAGTTCTAGCTTTTTAATTTCTGCAAAATAATTATATTTATATCCTCTGTTATGTGCAGCTAGAGCTACATTTCCATTCCATATACTTGAACTTTCAAAATGCCCTACTGCCTTTCTTAAAATTTCTTTTTCAGTCCCTTCTATAATTGGTGCATCTAAATGTATTTTTGAGATTTTAATCCTCCAATTATTACTTCTATATTGGCTATTATCCATTTTTTCTGCATCCGTTGTATTAATTGGGGCTAAATTTACTGTTTTTAGAACAAAATTTGAATTAACTTGCTTTTTTTGAATATTAAAATATTTCGTTAGAATTGAACCAGCTGATATTAATATTATTATTAAAATTATTGTATTTATGATAGTCAGTTTTCTTTTGCTAAATTTAAACATACATATTATCACCTTCTTTTTTTATTTTCTTTTGTCTCTTTGTTAGGGGTAAATATTTTTTATATCTTTTGTTGATTAGCAATGTTGCAACTCTTTGCTTGTCTTTATATTAACATAAATTAAAACTTATGTAAAGAACTTTTTGTCGTGCTAAAATGCGCTTTTTCTGCATTTTATACTATATATTTTCCTATTATTATTCTTTTCTATATTTTTCCTTATCAAAGCTTGACTATTTATTTTATTTTTTGTAGAAAAGTTTTTTCAAATTTTATAAATATTTTATATATGTATATGTAGGGGGGGCTGTAAAAAAAGGAAAGATTTGGGACGCGTTCAAAACTTTCCTTTTTTTACAGCCCCTTTTTTCCAACAGATCCGCTTAAATAAATATTTTATTTTTGGGTAATATCTTCGAAGATAGGGTAGCGTACAACGCTACCACTACAATTTGGACTTTGGTTTTAAATTTATTTTTTTATTTACATGGAAATTCTAGGGTACGTCCCTATTATCACAAAAAAAGTCTAACTTTCACTAAGCTAGACTTTTTACTTTAGCTTCCTATCTAGGAAACTATTCATCTTTTTGAGGCTGCGGATATGTAATACGTTTAGAAATTGTAATCCCATCACTACTTGAGTCATATTTAAAAATTTCCATGTTTACACCTTGTGATCTTCCCCACAAAAGATCTTTAGTATCCCCACATGTATTCTTCTTGTAAAATGCCCCTCGTACTATTCCTTTACATTCTTTATTTATTTCTGCCATTTTTCTACCTCCTACCATAATAATGGTATATAAGATTAAATTATTCGCAACAACGAAATTATATCATTTTCTATATATAATGTAAATAGTTTTATATGCTAATTCTTAATAAAACGTAACTTATTCAGTGGTTATTATAAAATGAATCGCCCCTACATCGTTTTTTGTTTATTTTAATATTTCACCTCTTAATAGTTAAAATAAAACTTCCCAAAAGTGTCAGACTTCCCATTAGGAAACGTCCCCAATGGGAATGTCAAGCTCAAAATAGAACTCTACTCCATCTTCTTTGTTTTGCACTCCATAGTTGTTTTGGTAGTTGTTCATTATGGCTTTTACTAGTGCTAACCCTATTCCTGTTCCGGCCTTCTGCTCTGTTTCTTGAGGTGTCTTCTTTGTAGAACCTTTGCCATATTTTGTTTAGATTCTCTTCTTTTATTTTTTCACCTGTGTTAAATACTTTTATCCTTACTTTGTTATTTTCTCTTTCTTCTATTTCTATTTTTATTTGTTTTTTTCCATTTACTTCTATTGCATGTTTTATTGCGTTTGTGAAGTAGTTTGTTACTACTTGGTCTATATAGAAGTTATCTGCTATTACTGTTACTTTTTTACTTTGATCAAATTCTACTTTTATATTTTTTTCTTCTAACATTACTTTACATTTTCTTATTACTTCATTTATTAGCTCTACTATGTCAAATTTTGTGTTTGTTAATTTTCTTTTTCCATATTCTAATTTCATTAGTTCTAATAGACTTTTTACTAGTGTATCCATTTTTCCTGCTTCGTCTAGTATTACTTCTGCATAGAATTTTCTAGATTCTTCGTCTGTATTTACGTTTTCTACTAGTCCTTCTGCATATCCTTGTATTAATGCTATTGGTGTTTTTAGCTCGTGTGATACATCTGATATGAATTGTTTTCTCATTTCGTCTATTTTTGATTTTTCTTCTATATCTTTTTCTAGTTCTACATTTGTTTCTCTTAATTGCTTTATTGTTGCTTCTAGTTTTTCTGACATTAGGTTTATGCTTTTGCCTAAGTTGTTTATTTCATCATCTGCTACATTTTCTATGTACTTTTTACTAAAATCTAGTTTTGACATATTTGTTGCTATTTTATTTAGTTCTGTTATGGGCTGTGTAAATTTTCTTGATATTATTGATGCTATTATTCCAGCTATTAGTATTGATATTCCTCCTATTAGTATTAATAGGTTATTTGAAATTCTTACACTTTCTTGTATTGATGATATTGGTATTCGTATATATAACATATTTCCATTGTCTAGTTCACCTGTAAGGAATATGTAGTTTATAGAGCTTCTTAGGTCTACTATTTTTCTTATTACTACTTTATTATTTTTGTATATTATTACATCTTTGTTTCCTTTATAGTTTAAGCTACTTATTTTATTGTTCATTATTAATTCATTTATTTTGTCTATTGCTGTTGTTAATTCTTTTCCTGAACTATATAATAGTAAGTTTTCGTCATTTTTTATTAGTATGTCAAAATCATTTTTTATTGATATTTTATTTAATTCTTCATCTATATTTATATTTGAGTTACCGTTTTTTTCTATTTCATTATAATATGTATTTATTTTTTCGTATACTGTTTTTATATTTTCTGTTTTTGAATATAGATAAAAGCTTTCTAATACTACGTTATTTATTATTATTAGAAATAAAACAATTAGTATTACTACTATACATAGTGATGTGAATAGTTTTACTCTTATTGATTTAAATTGATTTTTTAGTTTTTCCATTTTTACCTCTTTTATTATTTTTTTTACAATTAACAATTTTAATATATTATCTATATTTTGTGTAGGGGTCGCCGCCTTCGGCGACCCGGTGGCGTCAGCCTACCTATATTCTCAATAATATTTAATATTCAAATTTAAGGATAATTTCGTAGAAAGAGCGGGTCGCCGAAGGCTGCGACCCCTACAGTGTATATTATATATATAGTTCTAATGCCTCTTTTATTTTACTTCAAATTTGTAGCCTATTCCTCTTACTGTTTCTATGTATTTTCCTTTTTTCCCTAGTTTGTGTCTTACTTTTTTTATGTGGCTGTCTATTGTTCTTGAGTCTCCATAGTAGTCGTAGTTCCATACATTGTTTAATATTTTGTCTCTTGATAATGCTATTCCGTTATTGTCTACTAGATATTTTAATAGTTCATATTCTCTTAGGCTTAGTTCTATTTCTTTTCCTTCTACTTTTACAGTTCTTCCATCTACGTCTATTACTATTCCACCATATTCTTTTGTAGTGTTTTCATCTTTTTTTGTTCTTTTTAGTATTGCTTCTACTCTTGCTACTAATATTTTAGGGCTAAATGGTTTTGATATGTATTCGTCTACTCCAAGTTCAAAACCAAATAGTTCGTCTTGCTCTTCTCCTCTTGCTGTTAGCATTATTATTGGGACTTTTGATGTCTGCCTTATTTGACGAAGTACTGACCAGCCATCTAGTTTTGGCATCATTACATCTAATAATATAATTTGTATTTTATTTTTATTTGCTTCAAATATTTGCAAGGCTTCTTCTCCATCTTCTGCTTCTAGTGTACTATACCCTTTTTGCATTAAAAAGTCTTTTACTAATTTTCTCATTCTTGATTCATCATCTACTATTAGAACTGTTATATCATGCATAACAAATCCTCCCTATTTTTTAGTTTTTTAAAAGGTACTAAAGGATTTTTTCCCTTTAAGTACCTTTTATTATATCTGTTTTTTATGTCTTTTTCGTGAATTTCTGATATTTTTTATATTCTTAGGAAATTCATCCACGATAGTTCTAACGTTTCCTTAGAATATAGTTATTAAAGAATTAGATTTTCTTATGTTGCTTTGCTACTTAGAAAATTTTATTCCTTTTTATGTTGGTATCTGTTCCTACATATTCCAATTCCTTAGCCTATCTTTAAAGCTCATATTTTCATCTATTTGTGTTTTACTATAATTTATTGGTTGTGTCTCTTCTATATACTGGTTTTGCCCAATACTATCTAATTGTTCTAATTTCTTTTGAACAAATGGATTGCCTAATTTTATACAGTATTCCATATGCTTTCTATCTGACATTTTTTCTTCCTCCGTTTTTTAGTTCTATTATTTATGCTTTCATTCCTTCTTTAATATAGTTTATTTCTTCTTCTATGTCTAACCTCATAAATAAAGGCTCTCCTTTTTCTATTACTTTTCCACTTTCTATTTTACCATATTTTTGCACAGAATTCCAGCTTTTTAGTTCATTTTTTATTCCTAATTGTTTAAACATTTTTTCTGCTGTTTCTGGCATAAAAGGTTGCAATAGTACTGCTATAATTCTTAAGTTTTCTATTAGATGATACATTACTGATTTTAGCTTTTCTCTATCTTCTTCATTTTCTGATTTTGCTAATACCCATGGTGCTGTTTCATCTATATATTTATTTGACCTTGATATTATTTCCCAAATTCTTGAAAGTGCATTTGAAATGTGTATACTTTCCATGTCTTCTTCAAATTCTTTTATTTTTTCTTGTACATATTCTTGCAAGCTTTCATCTACTTCATTTTTGTTTTCTACATTTTGAGGAATATTTCCTTCAAAATATTTATTCATCATTCCTATCGTTCTATTTAATAAATTTCCTAAATCGTTACATAAGTCTATATTAAATCTTTCTACAAATCCTTCTGGTGTGAATATTCCGTCTTGACCATATTGTAATTCCTTTAGTAAATAATATTTACATGCATCTAAACCATATTTTTCTATTAGTAGTTCTGGGTATACTACATTTCCTTTTGATTTTGACATTTTTCCGTCTTTCATCATTATCCAGCCATGTGCATATAGTTTTTTTGGAAGTGGCAAACCTAGTGCCATTAAGAATATTGGCCAATATATTCCGTGGAAACGTATTATATCTTTTCCTACTATTTGTAGGTTAGCTGGCCAGTATTTTTTTAGTTTACTGTCATCTTTAGAACCATAACCTAAAGCTGTTATATAGTTTGTTAGGGCATCTAACCATACATATACTACATGTTTTGGGTTACTTTTTACTTTTACTCCCCAATTAAAACTTGTACGTGATACACATAAGTCTTCTAATCCTGGTTTTATAAAGTTATTGAATAGTTCGTTTTTTCTTGATTCTGGTGCTATGAAATCTGGATTTTCTTCATAAAATTTTACTAATCTATCTTGATATTTTTTCATATTGAAGAAGTATGATTCTTCCTTCATTTTCTTTACTTCTCTTCCGCAGTCTGGACATTTTCCATCTACTAGCTGTGTTTCTGTAAAGAAAGTTTCGCAAGGTACACAGTACCAACCTTCATATTCTCCTAAATATATATCTCCTTGGTTCATTAATTTTTCGAATATCTCTTCAACTACTTTTATGTGTCTTTCTTCTGTTGTACGTATAAAATCGTCATAATGAATGTCCATTTTATCCCATAGTGTTTTAGCAATTTCAGCGATTTCATCTACATGCTCTTGTGGTGTTTTTCCATTTTTTTCTGCTACATCTTGAATTTTTTGACCATGTTCGTCCATTCCTGTTAGCATATAGCAGTCATAACCTCTTAAAGTTTTGTACCTTTTTATACAGTCTGCTAATACCGTTGTATAGGCTGTTCCTATATGGAATTTACCACTTGGGTAATATATGGGTGTTGTTACATAAAATGTTTTATTTTCCATTTATAAATCATCTCTTTTCTTAAATTTATATATATTATTTACGTTTTTCCTTCTATTTAAGCATTTTACCATATTTTATTATGAATTACAATAAATTTTTAAAATTGATTTTATAAATAGTATTTATCTGTTACAATCTACAGATAATATTAAATATAGATACAGCGTATTATATCTAATAGGAATACCTGCTATATAATTACACCCAAAAAGATATCTCTTATTTGTATTCTAATTTTTTGAAACTTAATATACTGGGTAATATAATGTAGCTCCACATTGTTGTTTGCTTCCACTAAGTTGATATGCCGAAACTTCTCCATTTAAATTTACTCTCATATATACACAAGAAGTAACTCCTCCTGTAGTTCCATAAAATTGAATAAGTTTTTTTGGTCTATATTCACTTTTTAATATTCCTATATCTACCCATTCTCCAGATGGTACAGGTTCTCCATTAGTTGAATTGCCTGTTCTAAATGTATAAAAAAGAATATTATTATATTTTTGTAATATTATTTTTTTTGTATCTTTTATATACTTATTATAACTTTCAAATACATCTTTCACTGTTAATTCTTTAACTTCTGTCTTATCTGATATTGGATAGCAGAAATATGCTGCACATTGTTGTACACTATTACTATTTTGATATGTTGACATAGTTCCATCTGGCATTATTTTTATCATTGCATTACAATTTACGCCTCCATTATTTCCATGTGCTTCAATTGTTGTTTTTGGCCTATATTCTTTTTTTAACACTCCTATATCAGTCCATACTCCAGAAGGAACACTCTCTCCTGTTGTTGTTCCATTTCCTGTATTAAATGTATAAAAAAGAATGTCATCATATTTTTGTATTATTACTTTTTTAGAATCTTTTACGTATTTATTATAACTTTCAAATACATCTCGTACTGTTAATTCCATTACTTGCGTCTTATCTGATATTGGATAGCAAAAACATGCTGTACATTGTTGTGCTCTATTACTATTTTGATATACAGACATTGTTCCATCTGGCATTATTCTTATCCACGAACAACTTGAACTATCACCTGTAGTTCCATATGCATTAATAATTGTTTTTGGTCTATATTCTTCTTTTAAAATTCCTATATCTGTCCATATTGTAGAAGGGATAAGTTTTCCATTCGTAGCATTTGCTGTACCAATTGAATAGAAAAGAATGTCATTATGTTTTTGTATTCTTACCTTTATCTGATCTACTATATATTCACTATGACTTTCAAATACATCTTTTACAGTTAATTCTACTTCTTCTTTATCATTATCATCAATTAATTCATTATTCATATTATTAGTTATATTATTAGTTATATTATTGTAATTTGGTAAATATTTATCTGATATCTGTTTATCTATTTCTTCTTCAATATTTATAATTGAATCTATTTCTTGCATTTGAGCATTTTCGTATGACTTTTTTGCACCTTTTGCTTACTCAAATAAATTATTTTCACCTATACTCAAATTAATCATTATACTAGATAAAATTAATAATATTATTATTGTCCTAATATTCCGTTATGACTATTTTTTTAATTTAGCCAACATTTTGTAATTTATTTTCTTCTTTTCTCATATTTAAAATATTGAATTTATAATATATAGTTATTCCTTTACTTTCTGATATTTCTATCTTATCTACTAAAGACACAAGCATTGTTCTTGTTATTTCTTCCATATTTACAAAATCTCTCACAAGTTTATTGATGTCTATTGAACTATCTTCTTTTTCTTCTAATTCTTGTAACTGTTTTATTCTTTCTTCTGCTTGTTTTCTGCTTTCTATTTGCTTTGTATAAAGCCTTGTAAAGTCTGTATCTTCAAATAGTCCATTATGTTTATCTTCATATAGCTTGTCTATTCGCTTGTTTATATCTTTAACTTTCTTTTCTAAAATAAGAATTTCATTTTTTACATTAAACCTATCTTTGATTATCTTGTCTTTTAATGTATTTGCTATTTTAGTGTATTTTTCTTCATTTAAGAACTCCATACATCTATTTTTTATTTGCTCAATTACAAAGTCTGTTACTTTTTCTAAATTGTTGCTATGTGGTGTGCATAATCCTAAATGTGTATTGGTTGCATAAGTATTGCACCTTAAATAAAATGTCGTTTTGTTTGGGTGTTTTTGTGGTACTAAACTTAATTTCTTTCCACATTCTTTACAACATACTAATCCTTTTAGTAACCAATCATAAGATTTTGTTCTTACTCCTGTTCTGCTTTTTATCATATCTTGTACTATGTTAAAGGTTTCTTCATCAATTATTGGTGTGTGCATATTTTTTACGATTATTCTATCTTCTTTTGGCATTATCATTGTTTTCTTGCTTTTATAGTTTATCTTTTTTGTATTTCCATTTGATACCCAACCTAAATAAGTTACATTTTGTAATATTCTTTTTACTGTGTTTCTGTTCCAACCTCGTTTTATTCCATCTTTTCTTGTATGTGCATTTCCTACAATTTCTGATGGTAC
>JAAVYV010000040.1 GCA_022791325.1 Clostridia bacterium | reverse complement strand
GACGGTCCTTTCCGTTCCGATTTCGGAACGGAAAGGACCGTCCCTAGCGTGCTTAGGAGAAAAATATAGAAATGAAACAAGTATATAAACATTTTGTTATAACCAGATTTAATATAAGAGCTAATTATGGATGCAAATTAAAAAATCCAGAGAACAACCCAATGAATAGAATTTTAGAGGAAGAATATATATGAACAAACAAACTTTAAAAGAAATGTTTAATTTTACGAAAAATAAAAAAGAAACAATTATAATAGGAATTATTTTAGTTTTACAATTACTACTTTATGCATTATCATATCCATTTATAATGCAAACAGTAATAGATAAGGCTATACCAGAAGGAAATATGAAATTAGTAATAGCACTATCAATAGTTCTAATTATAATTGTAATAATTAGATTTTTTACAGATAGATATACTGAAATAAGAAGAAAAAATTGTTATTATTCTAATAATAATGAAATAAAAAATAAAATATTTAAAAATATTCAAGAAACTAAAATAAGTGAACTAGACAAGGTTCAAGCAGGAAACTTGTTTGAAATAGTAGGACCACAATCATGGGAAGCTGCACACTTATTTGTATGGAACTTTGTAGGAATTATTAGTGTAAGGCTTGCATTAACAGTTACAATAGCTATTATACTGTTAATATTAAATTTTAAATTAGGAATGATAATATTAGCAATATTTACATTATCATATATAATATTAACACCTTTTTATTTTAAAACAACAAAGATATATAGAAACTTACAAAAAATAGTAATAGATTTACAAGGAAATATAAACGAATATATAGAAAGTTATGGAACAACAAAAACATTAAAATTAGAAGAAATAAATTTAGCTCAGATAAATGAAACACTAAATAAATGTAAAAAAGAAATAATAAAATCAAATAAAATAATAGCAATGCACAATGGTTTATTTTCATTATTAACATTTACAAGTGTTATAAGTATTTTAATTATAGGTGGAAATGAATTAAACTTAGGTATAGGAATGGCATCAACTATTATGCTTATGGTAGACTATGTAGATGATATAAATAGGCATATGCAGTCATTGTTAGAACATGTACATAACTTAAATAATAGATACAATTGTTTCTTAAATGTATTAAAAATATCCAAAATGCCAAAAGAACAAAATGAAGGAACAAGAAATTTAGATAGTATAGAAAAAATAGAATTTAAAGATGTAAGCCTAAGTTATGATGGTGTAAATACAATACTAGATAAAATCAGTTTTGTAGCAGAAAAGCCAAAACAAATTGCAATAGTAGGTAAAAGCGGAACAGGTAAAACATCACTTGTAAACTTATTACCAAGGTTTTATGATATATGTGGTGGAAGCATTTTTATAAATGATATTGATTATAAAGAATATAAATTAGAAGAATTAAGGGATAATATAGCATATGTATTTCAAGAGCCAGTAATATTTGAAAAAACAATATTAGAAAATATAAAATTTGAAAACAAAGGAAATGTAACAGAAAAGAAAATAAAACAAGTATGTAAAAAAATTGGACTAGATGAAAAAATTAGTAAATTACCACAAGGATATAATACAATTATAAGTGCAAAAACAGACTTACTATCATACGGAGAAAAACAACTATTAAGCTTTGCAAGAGCAATATTAAAAGATGCTGACTTAATAATATTAGATGAGGTGACTTCAAATTTAGATTTAGAATTTGAAGAATATATAATGAATGCAACAAAGGAAATACTAGGTGGAAAAATAGCATTTGTAATAGCACACCGTTTAAATACAATAAAAAACTCAGATTTAATTGTATTTTTAGAAGACAAGAAGATTGCAGAATTAGGAACACATGAAGAATTAATCGCAAAAAGAGGAAAGTATTATGAACTGTATAATAGTAAAGAAGAAATAACAACTAAATAGGAAAAGGAGAGAAGTATAAAATGTATGATTATGTTATATAGACCACATATAACTTTATGCACTAATGACAATTTAACTAAGGCTAAGAAAATAGCTAATGAGATATTTGAACCATTTGAAACTAATATTAAATATTTATGGGTATACAATCAAAATATGGATTTAATTAAAGAATATGAACTGATATAAGTATAAATAAAAAAGGAGAGAAAGCATGCAAAAACCAATAATGATAATAGGAGCAATGGATCCAGAAATAGATTTTTTAGTAGATAAGTTAGAAAATCTAAAGAAAAGTAAATTAAATATATACAATGTATATGAGGGAAATATTGAAGGAAAAGAAGTAGTAATAGCACAATCAGAAGTAGGAATAATAAATTCTTCTGTACTTACTACTCTAGCGATAGAAAAGTACAAGCCATCAATAATTATAAATGAAGGAACAGCAGGAGGAATAGGAAGAAACATTCATAAAGGGGATATTGTAATAGGTTCAGAATGTTTTAATATAATGTCAGCAAAAACACCATACAAGGAAGAAGGAGAAGGAAGTAATTCATTAGAATGGGACTATATAACTTTTGCAAATGGCGGAAAAGATGAAAAGAAAACTGTAAAAGCAGATGAGAAATTAGTACAATTTATAGAAAGTGTAAAGGAAAAATATAAAAAAGGAAATGTATGTAATGGTATAATAGGAAGCGGAGATATATGGAACTGCGAAAAGGACAAGATAATGTATTTAAGTGAAAAACATGAAGTTCTTTGTGAAGAAATGGAAGGAATAGCAGTGTACACAGTTGCGAAAAATTATAATGTGCCAGTAGTAGGAGTTAGAGTAATATCAGATAATGAAATATTAGGAGAAGAATATGATAGAAATTTAGGTTTAGAATGTCAAAAATTTGTATATGAAATTGTAAAAAGAATAAGCACGCTAGGGACGGTCCTTTCCGTTCCGAAATCGGAACGGAAAGGACCGTCCCTAGCGTGCGGAAGTAGAAAGGAAGCAAAAAAATATGAAAGTTGTTGTAATTGGTCGGAGGACCAGCTGGAATGATGTCTGCTATATCAGCGACAAAAAGTGGGAATGAAGTTGTATTATTAGAAAAAAATAAAATGCTAGGTAAGAAATTATTAATAACTGGAAAAGGAAGATGTAATATAACTAGTTCTTTACAAATAGATGAATTTATAAAAAATATTCCTGGAAATGGAAGGTTTTTATATAGTTCATTTGGAAACTTTACCAATATTGATATAATAAATATGCTAAAGGAAAATGGAGTAGAAGTAAAAGAAGAAAGGGGAAACAGAATATTTCCTGTGTCAGATAAATCTATAGATGTAAGGGATGCATTTGCAAGAGAACTTCAAAAAAATAAAGTAAAAATAAAAATGGGAGTAGAGGTAAAAAGTATATTACAAAAAGATGGAAAAGTTATAGGGGTTAAACTTGCAAATGGAGAAATAGAAAAAGCAGATAAAGTAATATTAGCGACAGGAGGAAAGAGCTACCCAGCTACAGGCTCAACAGGTGATGGATATGCTATGTCAAAAACATTAGGTCATACAATTACAAAGATAAAACCATCATTAGTTCCATTAACAGCATTAAATAATGAGGATATAGAAATAAAAATAGTAGAAAAGTCAAAATATAAAACATCATTAAACTTATGTAAAAATTTGCAAGGATTAAGTTTAAGAAATGTTAAAATAGAAATTATAGATGAAAACAAAAATAAGAAAATATATGAAGACTTTGGGGAAATGCTATTTACACATTTTGGAGTATCAGGTCCTACAATATTAAGCGCAAGTAGCCATTTATTAAGATACAAAAACATAGAAGAATTATTAAAAAGTGGAAAAATAATATTAAAAATAGACTTAAAACCTGCACTATCAGAAGAAAAACTAAATGCTAGAATATTAAGAGACTTTGAAACAAACAAAAACAAAGAAATAAAAAATAGTTTAAATGAATTACTGCCACAAAAACTAATTATGCCAATAATCAATTTATTAAATATAGATGAAAACAAAAAAGTAAATTCAATTACAAAAGAAGAAAGAATAGAATTAGTAAAACTATTAAAAAACTTCCAAATAGCAATTTCAGGCTTTAGAGGAATAGAAGAAGCAATAATAACAGCAGGAGGAATAAGTATAAAAGAAATAGACCCAAAAACAATGCAGTCAAAGCTAGTTCAAGGATTGTACTTTGCAGGTGAAATAATAGATGTAGATGCATACACAGGAGGTTTTAACCTCCAAATAGCATATTCAACAGGATTTACAGCAGGAATGGATTAAAAAGGGACTGTAAAAAAGATTATTTATATAAAATAATTTATTAAAGATATATTAAATTGTAAAAGATGAGATTTAAGTTAAAATTATAACTCAAATCTCATTTTTCGTTGGAACTTTTTTGTAGCCCCTTTTTATGACTTCAAAATTAGTCAAAAACTATGATGCGTCCAATTTTGCTTTAATAATTAGCAACATCCACAACCATTGTTGTTACCACAACAACAGAATATTAATATTAAAACTATTATAATCCAGATGCAGTCTCCACCAAAACCGAAACCATTGCATCCACATCCACAACCTCTATTTTCTGGCATAAAAATTCCCCCCTTTCAAAAATGGACTAAATTTTTAGTTAGTACCTTTTAAAAGAAAAACGCATTTCAAAAGGAAAACTAGCAGCAACCATTGTTACAACATCTGTTGCTTCCGGCAGCCACAGAATAGTAATAAGAAAAGAATAATGAACCAAAGAATTTCGCTATTATTACAGCAACAATTTCCCATTTTAAGTACCTCCTATATATAGATTTTTTTTGTTCTTTCGTATGGTATATATTATTCTGTTTTGAAAAAAGTGTTACAAAATGGAAAATATAAATTAAAGGATTGAATATAAAAAATGAAATTGTTAATAAAATAAAAAGAAAGATATAATAATAATTTATTGACAAAGAAATACTTAAAAAGTATAATTAAAAAGAATAAAATATATTTAGGAGAACAAAAGATGAAATTAGAAAAAATAAGTTCACAAAATGTGGATAGAAATTTAAAATTGAATCAAGGAATATTATATAATTATATGTCGAATAAAGCTATAACATTAATATCACTAGTAATAACAATAATTATAATAATCGTTTTAGCAGGAGTAGTAATTACTTTAAGTTTAAAACAAAATGGATTATTGAATAAAGCAAAATATGCAAATGAAGAAACAATGAAACAAGTAGCAACAGAGAAAATTAATTTGAAAATAACCAATTCTCAAGTTAATACTTATTCAGAAGAACAAAGAATGCCGACATTGCAAGAGTTAGCAGATGTTTTTTGTGAAGATAATGAAATAGAATATGTAGAATTAAAAAGTAAGTTAATAGCAAGCTTAGAAAAAATACAAGTAAAAGAAGATGGCTCATTCTTTACGAAATTAAAACAATATCCATATGAATTTGAAATAAATTCATCTTTACAATTGGCATCTATAAATGGAATAAAAATTGCTAATAATACAACTCAACAACAATTAGAAGATAAAATAGAAGAATTAGAAAATAGATTAAATAATTCTTCAACTATATTATTTTCAGGTGATGCATCTAAAGAACAAAAATATAACTTAACAGATAATATAGAAAACTATAAATATTTATTAGTGTATGGAGGATGTGGAGGCAGTAAAAATATAGGACAAACACAAATGATAGAAGTGGACCAAATAAAATATGGATTAGATCAACAATTTACATTAAGTAATTATGCAAATCCAAGCTATTATTGGAGAGTGGCATATCAATTTGATTCAAATAGTCAATTAAATATTCGATATTTAAACTCAGCAGGTTGGCCTTTACCAGAAATATATAAAATAGTAGGAATAAAATATTAATAATATAAAATGCTTAAATATAAAAATGTAATATTTAATTAATATTTTATATGTTTATTTGAATATCACAAAAAATATTTGTACAAAATAAAAAAGAGAATACTAATTAATTAAAAAAATATATACAATCAATAGGAGGGTTATGTAAAAATGAATTTATCAAAAAAAGTAATAATAAAAATAAGTATATTTATAGGTATAATATTAATAGGTATTTTGCTACTGTTAACATTAAATAAAACTAATTTATTTCAAATAGCAAAGAATAATATTAATAGTATTAAGCAAGAAGAAATAGAAACACAAATCAAATGTGAAATAACAAATATAAATGGACTAAATACTAAAACAATGTTAACTTTTGAGAATTTAAATGGAATAGAGAAAATAACAGATGGAGACTTAATTATAGAATGCAATGGAAGAGGAAAAGTAGTATTAGATAGAGAATTAATATTAGATAAAACATATCCAATGAGCATAAAATTAGAAGGAAAGGAAACAGAAGAACAATATACAATAGTAGTGTCAACATTACCAAATATAGTAATAACAAATATGGATACTACAGGTGATGGTAGTACAAAAACAGTAAGAATAGATTATACTGCAAATGAAGAAGAGTGTGATAATTTATATAGTTTAGATGACGGAGAAACATGGCTACCATACACAGAAGAATTAAATATATTAGAAAAGCAAAATGCAACAATAATAGGAAAAAGTGCTCCAAAAGAGGGAAAAGTAGTTGGTAAACTTATTCAAACATTTACACCAGGAGAACACTTATCATTAGTAATAAGTACAAGTTTATTAGAAGCAACAGATAAAGCAGTTATGAAAAATGATACTTATTATAGAGTAGCAATAAAAGATCAGGAATATAGAGTACACACATATGTAGAAAATGGGGACACAGTATTTGCAAGCAATAGAACTTATGGAAATGCAAATGATGCTGGAACAGCAAGTGGAAATGCAACTACTATGGAAATAGTAAAAGTAAATGGAAATTTAGTAATAAATAGTGGAGTAACAGTAACATCATATGGAACAGCATATGGAGGAACAAAAGGAATGTTATTATATGTAACAGGGAACTTAGAAAATAACGGAACAATAACAATGACAGCAAGAGGAGCAAAAGCAGCAGGGCAAAATGTATATTTATGGAAGAATGAAGCAGAAGTCAATTCATATGAATATGTACCAGCAATAGGTGCAGCTGGTGGAGCAGGAGTTTACAATTACGTGGCTCGGAAATAGTGGAGGAAATGGAACAGCAAGAAGGACTGGACGGAGGAGGTTCTGGTTCAAGTGGAAAAAGACGGAACTTCAGCTAGAGGTGGAAATGGAACTTCATATTCAGGAGGACCTGGAGGCGGTGCAGCAGTAATGAGTACTGCAAGTGCTGGAAATGATTATGGAGGAAATGGAGGAAATGCAGGAGTTTCCGTCTATTCAGCTCATGGCTCTGGAGGAGGTACTGGTAATCCAGGTGGCTCAGGTTATGGAGGAAATGGATATGCTAATGGGTATCGTGGTAACAATGGAACTGGAGGACTATTAATAGTATATGGTGACTCAATTGTTAATGTAGGAACAATAAGTTCAAATGGAGTAGCAGGAGGAGCAGGAGATAACGCAGGAGGAGGTTCTTCTGGAGGTGGAAGCGTAAATGTATTTTGTAGGAATAGTATAACAAAAGGAACAATTACAGCAGCAGGAGGTGGCTCTGTTAGGAAAAATGGAGGAGCTGGAGGAGCAGGTTGTGTATCAACAGGAAGTATAGCAACAGGAACATATGTTAGTAATTAATACACTGGTATCCTACAATTTAAAACTTCTTTAACTAACTTATTATTAAAATAGAGTATATTTTATCATTATAGTGGTAAAACATACTCTATTATTTTATACCAGGAAGAACTGTATTTTAATTTAAAATTTATGGGCATTAGTAAACTTATATGTGAAGAAGCCACTTTTAATTTATCAAATTAAAAAAAAGTTAAAAAACTCTATGCAAAATAAGCAAATTAGTGATATAATCAAACCACGATTAAAATGCAATAAAAAACGGAGGAAAAAATGGGAAATATAGTATTATTAGATGATTTAACAATAAATAAAATAGCAGCAGGTGAGGTTATAGAAAGGCCAGCATCAGTTGTAAAAGAATTAGTAGAAAATAGTATAGATGCAGGAGCAACTAGTATAAATGTAGAAATAAAAAATGGAGGAATTTCATATATACGTATAACTGATAATGGAAAAGGAATGGTAGAAGACGATATGGAAATAGCCTTTGAACGCCATGCAACAAGTAAAATAAGGTCAGCAGACGACTTAGAAACAGTAAAATCTATGGGGTTTAGAGGTGAAGCATTAGCAAGCATTGCATCAATTGCAAAAGTAGAAATGAAATCAAAGACCGAAGAAAGTCAAACAGGCTATGAAATAGTAATAGAAGGTGGAAATATTATATCAAAACAAGAAGTAGGATGTCCAAAAGGAACAACAATAACAGTACAAAATTTATTTTATAATACACCAGTTAGGTATAAATTCTTAAAAAAAGATTTTACTGAAGGACGGATATATAGAAGATGTAATGACAAGAATAGCACTAGTAAACCCTAATATAGCAATAAAATTAATAAGTTCAGGAAAAACAATTATACAAACTTCAGGAAATGGGGACCTAAAGGGAGTAATATATAATATATATGGTAAAGAAATTGCAGAAAATATATTAGACGTAGAATATCAATATGAAGATATAAACGTAAAAGGAGTAATAGGTAAACCATCAATATCACGTTCAAATAGGTCAAACCAATTATTTTTTGTAAATAAAAGATATATAAAAGATAAAACATTAACAGGTAGTGCAGAACAAGCTTTTAAAGGAATGATAACAATTGGAAAATTTGGGTTTTTAGTACTAAATTTAGAAATAAATCCACAAAAAGTAGATGTAAATGTTCATCCAGCAAAATTAGAAGTAAGGTTTGAAGAAGAAAGCAAAGTATTTAAAGCAGTATATCATGCAATAAAAGATACTTTATTAAAAGGAGACTTAGTTTCAAATCCAGAGAAAGAATATACAAATAATGAAAAAAATGAAGAAGAAAATAAAGGTGGACTATTCCAAAGAAAAGCAGAAAATAACAAAGAAGAACAAAAAGATAATTTAATAGCACAAATATATGAGCAAAGAACAAATAACACAAATAAGGAAACACTTCAAAGTAGTTATGAAAGTATTATAAAGAAAATGAGTGAAATGCAAAAAAGTGTTAGTGCATACAAAGAAGGAATAGGGCTAAAAGAAGATGAAGTAGAATATAAAGCAGATACACAAACAGAAATATCAAATTATAGCAATTCTCAAAGTTTACAAGAAAAGCAAATAGAAAATAAAGATGAAGAATTTGAGCAAGAAAAAGACAAAGAAGTACCAGAAATAGAAAAAACTCAAATAGTAGATATGCAAGGAATAATAGAAAAATCGAAACAACTAGAAAATATGAAAATGTATCCAGAAGAAAACTTTGAAGAAATGTATACATCAGTATTTGGGACAATACCAGTAAAAGAAGAAAAAGTAGAAGAAATAAAAGAAAATGTATTAGAAGAAGCAAAAGTAACAACGGGAGAAGCAATATCTATATTTGAAAATGGAGAAAATGATAAATATACTCCAAAATATAAATTTATAGGAATAGCTTTTTCAACATACATAATAATAGAACTAGATAAAGAATTATATATAATAGATCAACATGCAGCACACGAAAGAATAATGTACGAAAGAATAAAAGAAAACTATTATAATAACTCACAAAAGGATTCTCAACTAATGCTACTTCCAGATATTATAACCTTAACACATAAGGAAATGGACATAGCAAGAGAAAATGTAGAAATGTTCCAAAAAGCAGGTTTTACATTAGAAGAATTTGGAGAAAATACAATAAAATTAACAGGAGTTCCAAATGTATGTATAGAATTAGACACAAAAGAACTATTCTTAGAAACATTAGATGAAATAAATACAGTAGCAAGAACTGCAAAACAAGAAATAGAAGAAAGATTTATAGCAACAGTAGCATGTAAAGCAGCAGTTAAAGCAAATATGGCTTTAACAAAAGAAGAAGTTGATAGCTTGATGGAAAAATTATTAAAACTTCCAAATCCGTTTACTTGTCCACATGGTAGGCCAACAGCTATAAGAATGAGTAAAACAGATATAGAGAAGAAATTTGAAAGAAGAAAATAAAATATAGAAAAGGAGAAAAAACATGAATATACTTCTAATGCTAGTAATACTTGTAATAAACCTAATAGCAGTAACAATAATTTACCAATTTATAAAAAAACAATCTAAAAAGGATAAAATAATATTTATAGCTATAAGTTTTGCAATTATATATATATTAGTTTCGATAACATATTGGATAAGTGGAATTGGTATGGACAAAAAAATAAATGCAGTAGCAAAAGACTTTATAACATATATATTTGTACCAATAAATGTAATAATATTCATTCCATTTGTTGCATCAAAATATAATAAATTAAAAATACAAAAAGCTACAAGTAAGGAATTTACAAAAACAATAATAAAGGTTAGTATTGCAATATTAATAGCATTAGTTATAGAATGTTTTTACTTTAAAGGTATGAAGCAAAATATAAGTGACCTAAGTATGACAATGAAAAATCAATTAGAACAAAAAAATAGTACTAACAAGGAAAACGTAACAAATGAGATAATAACAAACAATGTCAATATAAATGATATAGAAAATAATACAAACAATAAACAAAGTGAAAATATCCAAAATACAAATGAAATAGTAATAAAAAATGTAGTACAATAAAAGGATGGTTATTATGCAAAAACAAAAGGTAATTGTAATAGGAGGGCCAACAGCTTCAGGTAAAACAGGCTTATCTATAGAACTTGCTAAAAAAATAAATGGAGAAATCGTTTCAGCAGATTCTATGCAAATATATAAAGAAATGGACATAGGAACAGCAAAGCCAAGTAAGGAAGAAATGCAAGGAATTAAGCATTATATGCTAAGTATTATAAAACCAGATAAAAGGTTTAGTGTTGCAGAATATAAATTACAAGCAAAAAAAGCTATAAAAGAAATTTTAGAAAAAGGCAAAGTACCAATAGTGATAGGAGGAACAGGTCTTTATATAGAAACTTTGATATATGAAATAGAGTTTCCAGAAATTGAAACAGACTTAGAATATAGAAAAGAATTAGAAAAAGTAGTAGAAGAAAAAGGATTGCAATATTTATATAATAAAGCTGTAGAAATAGATAAACATGCAATGGAAAAAATAAGCATAAATGATAAAAAAAGAATTTTAAGAGTGCTTGAAATCTACCATAAAACTGGCAAAACTAAAAGTGAACTAGAAGCAAACTCAAAAAAAGAACCAGAATATGATTATAAACTTTTTGCAATCAATATGGAAAGAGAAACTTTATATGATAGAATTAATAAAAGAGTTGATATAATGTTAGAAAATGGACTGGTAGAAGAAGTAAAAAAGATAATACAAAGGTACAAAGAATTTCCAACAGCAATGCAAGGACTAGGCTACAAAGAAGTAGTAGAATATTTACAAGAAACCATATCATATGAACAGATGAAAGAAAAAATAAAACAAGAAACAAGAAGATATGCCAAAAGGCAGTTGACATGGTTTAGAAAATATGACAACATAACATGGTTAGATGGATTAAATGAAGTAGAAAAAAATGTTGAAACAATCATAAAAAACTATAATAATGGATAAAGGAATGATAGTGTAAAAGTGAAAAAAGATAAAAACAAAATAAATATAAAACATGTAATTATTGCAATACTAATTATAGCAGTAATAATATATGTGATATATTCAATAATTAATTTAGCAGTAAAACCTACACAAAGTTTTTTAGTTGAAAATGGGAAAATATCATTTGAAGAGTCGGCCTTGCGGATATGTAATTAGAGATGAAACGGTTTTAAAAGGAGAAAACTATAAAAATGGAATATCTCCAATAAAAGCTGAAGGAGAAAAAGTTGCGAAGTCAGAAGCTATATATAGATATTATACTAAAGGGGAAGAAGAACTATTAAAGAAAATAAGACAGTTAGATATAAAAATATCAGAAGCAATGGAAAAAGAAAATAACATATATACAGCAGATATTAAAACATTAGAAAATCAAATATATACAAAAATATATGAGGCCAGTAATTTGAATGATATTCAAAAAATAAAAGAATACAAAAATGAGCTTAATTCAATAATTACTAAAAAGGCTAAAATAACAGGAGAATATAGTCCATCAGGTTCATATTTAAAACAACTTATAGAGGAAAGAAGTAAATATGAAAATGAGTTAAATAATGGATCAGAATATATAAAAGCAGTAAGGTCAGGAGTACTTTCATATAGAGTAGATGGCTTAGAAGAAACATTAACAACAGAAGGATTAGCATCTTTAAATAAAAATATGTTAGAGGGATTAAAACTAAAAACAGGACAAATAGTTCCAACCAGCAATGAAAAAGGTAAAATAGTAGATAACTTTTATTGCTATATAGCATGTGTATTAAAAAACGAAAATATAAATACAGCAGACGTAAAAGTAGGAAGTAATTTGAAAATAAGATTATCAAATTCAAAAGAAATCACAGCAGTAGTAGAATATATATCATCAGAAGATAATAATGAAAGTTTAGTTATATTCAAAATAGATAAATATGTAGAAGAATTAATAAATTACAGAAAAATATCATTAGAAATATTATGGTGGAGTGAAAGTGGGCTAAAAGTACCAAATGAAGCAATAAAATATGAAAAAGAAGGCTTAGCATATGTAGTAAGGAAAAGAGTAGGTTATACAGATAATATATATGTAAAAATATTAAAACAAAGTGATAAATATTCAATAATTGAAAACTATACATATAAAGAATTACAAGAAAAAGAAGTATCAGAAGAAAAGTTGAAAAATAGAAAGACAATTTCATTATATGATGAATTAGAAAACTAATATTACGAAAATATTACAAGTATATTAAAAAATGATTACAAACGCCAAAAAGTATTGACAATTCACCAAAAAAGATAGATACTATTGAATGTAAAACAAATGACGATAAATTTGGGAGGTTTAAAATGTCAGGAGCTATAATGAATAAAGTATTAGATTTATTTGGGGTTGATACAGAAGAAGATTATGAAGAAGAAGCATATGATGAAGAAATAGAACAAGAAGAAGATATAGAAGAAAATAAAAATTTTTGGAATAGACGTTCAAATAAAGTGGTAAATATGCCACAGACAAATCAGATAAGAATGGTAATATCACAACCAACAACATTTGAACAATCAGAGGCAATATGTGATTTACTAAAAGAAAAGAGATCTGTAATAGTTAATTTGGAATATGTAAACAAAGATGTAGCAAGACGTATAGTAGACGTTATTAGTGGAGCAGTGCATGCATTAGATGGACATATACAAAAAGTATCTAATTCAATATTTTTAATTGCACCATATAACTATGATATAACAAATGATATGGCAAGGGAAGAAATAAAAAATAAATTATCTGTATCATGGCTAAAAAATACACAAATGTAATTAAACAGATAAATTGGAGGAATAAATATGATTACACCATTAGACATTGAAAATAAAAAATTTGCAAAACAAATGATGAATGGTTATTCAGTAGAAGAAGTAGATGAATTTCTAGATGATTTAACTATAGATTATGAAAAAGCATATAAAGAGAACTCAGAATTAAAAAATAGAGTAGACGAACTAGAGGCAAGTTTAGCACATTATAGAACAATAGAAGGAACACTTCAAAGCACATTGGTAATGGCACAAAATACAGCCGAAGAAGTAAAAAATGTTGCAAAACAACAAGCAGAACAAATAATAAAAGAAGCAGAAGGGAATGCAAGAAAATCAGTAGATGAATTAGGACAAGAAATTTTAATGAAGAAAAAGGACTTAGAAGATATAAAAAAACAATTTGATGTATACAAAGCAAAAATGGAAGCATTATTAATTTCTCAACTAGAGTTATTAAAAGATATAAATAACGAAGACATGTAAAAAAGCGGAATTTGTTCCGCTTTTTTACATATGTTGTATTATAGGAAAAAATCGACTTTAGGGACATTTAACGTTGTAGGGGTCTTTGCCTTCGGCGAACCGAGAAAATAAGAAAAACGGAAATATGACAATTAAAAGTATAAAACTAAAATTTAATGTAGGGGCGATTAGAAATCGCCCGTGCTCCAACGACTTTGCTATATTTCTAATTTAATCTAGTAACTTCTTCGAAGAGCCATAGATGTTTATTCTCTGTGGTCTACGGGCGATTGATAATCGCCCCTACATATATATTTTATATAAGCCGTGAATT
>JAAVYV010000039.1 GCA_022791325.1 Clostridia bacterium | reverse complement strand
GGACCATTCCTTAAATCTACTACTTCTATTTGCGAATATGGAAAGAATTTTTGTAGTTCATCATTGAAAAACATTATGCCTACATTTAGTGGTTTCATATATTCTGGTGTTCCATCTACAATTCTCATACTTTTGCATAAATCCATAAAATTCATTGTTTCAGATTCTTTTAGTAAATCACTTTTGATTTCATATAGATAATTTTGAATTAGAGGCAACTTTAAATCTCTAATTTCTGCTTCGTGATTCATTCTATCATCAAAAGGTATTGTTCTTGCCATATCATATAATTCTTTTTGTTCTGTTTCTGTTGCTTTTACTGTGCTTGACATCTTTCTAATATAATATGAATATCCTTTTGAAAAATCCTTATCTAATGTTGTTGGACATTTATATAGTCTTGTTTGTCCTCCAAAGCACCATACTACTAATATATTTTTTCCTTTATATTGTGCAACATCTACTATTGGTGTATATGATGCTTGAATTAGCTTACATTTTGCTAATAATTACTTTTGAATTTTATTTATCTCAGATAATCCAAGTCCTGTTATTGGCATTTTAGGTCTACCATTTTGTTCTTCAACACCTATTAAAATATATCCTCCGCCCCAATTATCTATATTATTTGCAAATGCACAGATTGTATGTAATATCGGCTCTGGATTCCAATTTTTCTTTAATTCTAATCTTGCATTTTCTACAATGTTTTCATTTAGTATATTTTCTATACTTGTAGGTAATTTCATACTTTCACCTTTCTTTTAGCTATCTAATATTTTAAGATAGTTCCAATTTATATGAATACTTAAAATGGATCTTCAATCTCGAATTCTATTGGTTCTTGTTCTAAAAGTTTCAATTGCTCTTCAGATAAATATTTTTTATCTATAACTACACTTAATACAAATTCATTAAAGAAGTTATCATTCATTATATAATATCCATTTACTTTTTCCTTATCTCCATAACTATCTTCTATTTTCCATCTTTGTGGTTTATTATCTACTACATTAGCTCCTGTAAATGTCATAACATGATGCATACTAATATCATATAAATTTAATGCTTCTTCCTTTGATAATGGTTTAAAATATAGTGTAGTTTCATAATTGTATAATCTATTATCTAATATTCCAGACTTTTTATCTCTAAATTTTAAAATATGTGCTCCCATATATACTGGATTATTATCTTTTAATTGCTTTATTGTTAAATCTTTTAAATCGTCAATTGGCAAATTTAGATACTTAACATAAGATTTTTCATATACATTTCCTAAATATTTCTTTTTATACACTTTATAATATTCCTTGTTATACATAGGCATATTTCCTATTGTTACGAAATTCTCTAATTCTAAACTTAAAAATTTATTTTTAAATTCAATTGGTGTTAAATTTTCAATCCTTTTATACTCTCCATTTTTATCTTTATATTCATAATTAAATTCTGTTATTGGCTCTCCTAGTATTTTGCATAGTAAAATATAATTTTCTTGTAAAAACTTATTTTTCTTTTCTCTTAATGAATTTATATCTGTTCCATTTACCTTTAGATTTAATAATTCTATAATATCTTTTTTTACTTTTTCTGTATATAAGTATTCTACTTTTTCGTAGTTTGTACTTTCAACTACATTTGGATTATAAGAATATGGAATTATTCCATACTTATTTATAATTGCTACAAACCACTCCCAATATCCACCTTCTGAAACACAATATTTTATAATATTTTCCTTATGAAGATAATCAAAACTAATATCTTTTATGTTTATTATATTCTCATAAGCATTGTTTGACTTTTCTAATTTATCAAAAAATGCAATATGATTATTAGATAATTCTAAATCTATAACATTCATATTTAAATTTTTAGCTATATTATGTTTTATTAAATTCAAACCACCATATATCCAACATCTCCAACTGTCTTGTTGGTCATATCTTTTACTTTCTGGTAATTCTATATTAAAAACTGGTTGATTTTCTATTATGATATTTCTATCAATGCAAGCATTTTCTAGTCCATTTTTGGTTATTGCATTTTCTATTATTTTGTTAGTTTTATTTGAATTATAAATCTCTCTAAATTTTTTAATCTGTTCTAATGATATCTGACTTTCCATTTCATTCATCTCCTTGCATCTTTCCTTATAAAAGGTTCTTTTACATTATTTTCTACTAATTTTTTATAAGCATAAGGTTTCCTATAAGCATCTCCTAAAGTTTCTCTACTTCTATATTCTCTAATTTCACTCATATTAAACTGTGCAATTTTAATATCTTCTTTGTCATTCATTACTAACATTTCACTATTTAATTCATGCTTATTTATGTTTCTTACTATTGGGCTATATGCTGAAGATCTTCCTCCATGATTTGCATAGTTTACAGTTACAATACCTATCATATTTTCATATGCTCTTACTTTTAATTGTTCTAATCTTATTTTTGACATATAACAAGCATTTGGAACAAGTATAATTTCACTTCCTTGTAGCATTAAAATTCTTGCACTTTCTGGAAAATCTCTGTCAAAACAAATCATTGTGCCTAATTTTACTTTTCCTCTACCATAGTCTAACTCACAAGTTTTAAATTTTGTACCAGGTTCAGTAAATGATTCCATTTTAGAATCGACTGTATGTACCTTTGAATATTTTAATACAATGTTTCCCTTTCTATCAATAATAACAACTGTATTTCTAGGCTTTTGTTTAGTTTTTTCTAAATAAGTAATTGCTATTGCCATTCCAAGTTCTTTTGCTAAATTTATATATTTATTAATAAACTCATTGTCATTTTCTATTGCTTTACTATTCCATTTATCTATCTTTTCTTGTGGTATATTATCTTGGTCTTTTAAATCTCCTTCAAATAGCATTTCATATCCAGTATTCCACATTTCTGGAAATACTGCAATATCTGCCCCTATCTCTTTTGCTTTTTTGCAATATTCTATACCTTTTAACATATTATTTTTCATTGAATCAGTTGGACTTAATTGTAATAATGCAACATTAAAAACATCTGATAAAGTATTAATATAATTTAATATTGTACTTGCTAAAAGTTCTATACTATCAATATTGTCAATAGTTGGAATATGTATAAAAGCAATTTTGCTTTTTAAGTCATTAGTTTGTTTAAAAATTAATGCTCTAAAAAATACATTATTACATAAATAATTTCCTGCATCACATGAACTTATAACTTTGTAATTATTACTTTCTAAATTTTCTTTTAAAACACCATAATAAAAATCTGTTCCTAATTTAGTTTCTTCTAAAACAGCATTATTTTCTAAATAAATATTTCTAGTATTTGGCTTTTGTCCAAAAATTAATACATAATCATAATTTTGTAACATTTTTTCTTCTATTTGATTACTACTTACTTCAAAATCATTTTCTAAATATAAAATATCTTGATTATTTTTTTCTTTTATATTATCCAATAATATTTTTGCTGAATTATCATTTCCTTTAAAACCTGCTATTAATATTTTCATTTCGTTACCTCATTGCTTATCATTTACGGTTACTATACCATAAAAAGTGAAAAAAATAAAGCATATAACAAATTAAATGTATTTAATATATGATAAAATCACCTTGAAAGTTTGTAAACGAATATTTCACCCTCAATGTATAAAAATAGAAAATATAGTAATAATAGGAAGGTGGAATATTTAATGTTAAAACAAAAAGAGCTAAAAAGAGCTACTTTAATCGAAGCATGTATAAAAGGAGAATGTACTATAAAACAAGTTGCTAATGCTTTAGGTCTTTCAGAACGTCGTGTAAAACAAATTAAAAAGGAGGTAAAAGAAAACGGCGTGAAATCCATCCAACATGGAAATCGTGGTAGAAAGCCTAAAAATACAATATCAGATGAAACAAGAAAAAGAATACTAGAACTTAGAAGCTCTTATGAATATGAAATATCTAACTTTAAACACTTTCAAGAATTATTAAGGGAACGTGAAAATATTAATATATCATATTCAGCACTTTACAACATTTTACGAAATGCTGGTATAAAGAGTCCTAAAAAACATCGTAAGACTAAGTTGCATCACAGAAGAAAAAGAAAAGAGTCTGAAGGAATGATGCTACAAGCAGATGGAACACCTTTTGACTGGTTTGGAGATGGTAACCAATATTCTCTACATGGATTTATTGATGATGCTACTGGTAAGATTACAGGCTTATATATGTGTAAAAATGAGTGTTTGCTTGGATATTTAGAAGTATTAAGACAAACAATAGAAAATTATGGAATTTCTATTTGTCTTTATCCTGATAAATATAGTATATTTTTCCCACCAAAAAAAGTTAACGACCACATAACTTTAGAAGAACAGTTAAATGGTCGAGAAAAAGGTATTACTCAATTTGGTAGAATCGTAGAAGAACTTGGAATTGAAATGTTTGCTGCATCTTCTCCTCAAGCTAAGGGAAGGATAGAAAGATTATGGGAAACACTTCAAAGTAGATTGGTTACTGAGTTTAGAATTAATAATATTAAAAGTATTGATGAAGCTAATAGATTTCTAATTGGCTATATAGAAAAATATAATTCTAAATTTAGTGTAACACCTATTAGTAATAAAAATGTATATCTTAAATTACCAAAAAGATATAATCTTGATGAACTTTTATGTGTTAGGTTTGAAAGAACGATAGATAATGCTGGTGTATTCTCTATTAATTTTATCTAAGAGATGCAAAAGCATCTTAAATTAAATCTATCGCCTAATGATAGTATTTACAAAAAAATAAATTTAAAACAAAAAATTAAATCTTGAGCCTGCCTCCGCGGCGAGCGGAACAAGCCAAGATTGTACATAGGTGAAATATTTGCTAATAAAATAAAGCTATTTTTTAGTGAAATTTTCAAAAAGTATTGACAATTTAAAATTTATATAATTTTCTATTGTTTTATTTCATCATCTTCTTTTTTTACATAATTATTTAAATTTAATTCTTTCTTAAACTCTTCTTCTGTTGGTAGATATAACTTATATTTTGAAGCAAATATTTGATTATTATCTTCTGGTAAAGTATATTTTACAACTTGGTCACTTTTATCTGCACATAACACAATTCCTATTGGTGGATTATCTCCTTCATTCATCATCTCTCTTGTATAGTAATTTACATACATTTGCATTTGTCCTAAGTCTTGATGTGTTAAATCTCCTAATTTCAAATCTATTATTACAAAGCATTTTAATATGTAGTTGTAAAAAACTAAATCAATGAAAAAATGTCGCCCATCAAATGTTATTTTCTGTTGTCTCGCTACAAATGAAAATCCTCTTCCAAGTTCTAACAGAAACTTTTGTAAATGGTCTATTATTGCTTGCTCTAAGTCTTTTTCATAAAAATTCGTATTACCTTCTAATCCTAAAAATTCTAATACATAAGGATCTCTTATAATATTTTTAGGTTCTACTTTTTCTGGTAATCCTCTTTCACTAGCAACACTTTCTTTATCTTGACTTGCTAACAATCTTTCATAGTAAAACCTGCCAATCTGTTTTTCTAACTGTCTAACACTCCATTTAGATTTTGCACTTTCCTCTAGGTAAAATTTTCTTGCTTTTTCATCTTCAATTCTCATTAATAGTCTATAATGTGACCAACTTAATTCGTCACACAGTGTGTGACGAATTGGAAAAGCACGATAAAATTGTCTCATATATTTTAAATTTGTAACTGTAAATCCTTTTCCAAATTCTTTCGTTAATTGTTCTGATAAATATTGTAATAGTTTTTTACCATATTCTGCTCTGTCATTTTCTCCACAT
>JAAVYV010000090.1 GCA_022791325.1 Clostridia bacterium | reverse complement strand
GCTACAACAGTAGCAAGTATTTTAGATAGACAAGAATATATTGGAGATACAGTTAATTTTAAATATACTGTTCGTTCTTATAAAGATAAAACTAAAGTTAATCTGCCAAAAGAAGAATGGAAAATATTTAAGAACACTCATGAGGCAATAATTGATGAATATACTTGGAACATTGCTAAAGCATTACGAAATAACAGAAAAAAGCCTACTCGAACAGGTAGAAAAAGTATCTTCTCTGGCTTACTTTTCTGTAATGATTGTGGTAAAAAGCTATACTTTCAAGCACCTGAAAATAACCTAAAATCAAAAGACCATTATAGATGTTCAAGTTATAAGAAGAATATTTCTTTGTGTACCTCACACTGGATTACAGACGAAGTATTGCAAGGTCTTGTTTTAGAAAATATACAAAAAGTAGTTTCTTATATGAAGAACTATGAAGATTTATTTATAAAAGAGCAATTAGATAAAAGTTCTAAAGAAGAAGCAAAAACATTATCTAAAAACAAGAAAGAACTTGAAAAAGCAAAAAGCAGAATAATTGAAATTGATACTTTGTTTCAGCATATTTACGAAGATAATATTTCAGGAAAGCTAACAGATGAAAGATTTAGAAATTTATCTTTTAATTATGATAAGGAACAAAAAGAATTAAAATTAAAAATAGAACAATTATCAAAGGAAATAAACAATACGGAAAAGAAAACAGCTGATTTAACACAGTTTATATCTAATGTTAAGAAATATACTGAAATAACAGAACTAACGCCAGAAATATTAAACGAACTTATAGAAAAGATATTAGTTCATCAAGCAGAAAAAGTTGATGGTAAAAAAGTTCAAGAAATAGATATATATTACAGAGGTGTTGGCATAATTTCTTTTCCAGTTAGTCTTGAAGATATGACAATGGTAATTGAGAAAATGTTAAATAAAAGAATACCAGCTTAATTATTAGAATTTAAGTTGTATATATGGGGAGAACGTTTTAGTGTACTTAACTAAAACATTCTCCCCTATGAGTTTCGTCATACTAACAAAACTCGGGGGCTCTGCGAGGCAATAAATTTTATCTCACAGAGCTAAAATTTATTCAAATTAACTATCGCCACTTTCATTTTTGCAAAGGCAAAAACAAAACGTGTCATGTTAATTTTTTTCTTGTGCATTTTCTTCGCAGAACTTTACTGGCTTAACACTTACTGAAATAGGATTAGGCTCTTTTGTATAAATTACACTATCATTGCTTTCATCTGGTATATAATCAAATGCTGTATCAATTTCTTGCATTTGGAATTTATCTTCTTCACGAATATAAATAATTCCAAACTCATAAGTCTCCATTTTATTGTCTGGATCTAGTTTATAGTAATCTTTTAAAGGGAACACTCTGACAATAGCACTATTATCTTCAGCAAAGTTGAAATAAAATACTTGTTTATCTACATAGTACGTTGCTTCAGTATACCCCACATCATAATATTGCCTTAATCTCATAATGATTTCGCCAACTTCTTTTTCGGCTAGATAATTACTAAATCTAACATTACCAAGTACATTACCAAATATAGCAGGTTTAGTAGTATCAATATAACCTTTATCAAATAATTCTTGACAAGGTTTGCAGATTGATTCTCTAAAGTTAATTTGTGTTACAACTACTTCATTACCAACTAAAGCAAGTTCTATATCATCAACATATTTCATTATAAGTTCTGCTTGCTCTTGTCTAGTGTAATCTTTCCAAGTTTTAGTTCTTGCTTTATATTCTTTTTCTAGCTTTACTTTATTGATAAAATCAATATCTCGTTTTAGTAAAATATCTTTAGGTGTAAATTTTAGTTCTTCGGTACAATCAGTTGTATCAAGCTTATTTTCAAGTTCTGTAATTGCATTTTCAACAATTTTCTTCTCTTCGTTATATTCTTTTAGCTCAAACACTCCATTGATATAGGCTTTCTTTATTCTTTCTAGCTTATTATTTTGCTCTTTTATTTCTTTTTCTAGTTGTTCTTTTGGCTCATCAAATTTTTGCTTTATCATAGGCAAGAAGAATTGATTTACAACAGAGTCATATTCTACAAGTTCACTAATAAATTGATTAAAATAATCATTTATAATTTTTTCTTTAAATTCAATCTTACAATCATTACAATAGTAGTAGAAGTAGGTATTACCATTTTTCTTTGTAGTTGCTTTTCCACCTAATACTCTGTTACATTTAGGACATTTTAATTTCTGCAAGTATAAGTATGTCAATGTTCTTTTATAACTTCTTGAATTTTTCTTTTTCTGTACTTGACAGTCTGACCACATTTCTTTTGAGATAATAGGCTCT
>JAAVYV010000038.1 GCA_022791325.1 Clostridia bacterium | reverse complement strand
TGTAGGGGTCGCCGCCTTCGGCGACCCGAGAAATAGCAGAAAATAAGAAAAAGCTGAAATACAACAATTAAAAGTATAAAACTAAAATTTAATGTAGGGGCGATTAGCAATCGCCAGCGTGGCGAAGCCACTTTTGTTCTATACTAGGAAAGTACGTTGTTTTAAGTTAAAGATGTAGGGGCGATTATTAATTGCCCGTGTGTCAAAGCCTCTTTCTTGTATACTAAAAACAAAATTCTATAAAACGTTCAAATGTTTGTATAAATAATATAACATAGCACTTTAAATTTGTCAAACAAAAATTCGCAAAAATATTGACTTTTTTATTTTAATAGAATATAATGCAAATATGAAGGAGAAAGATATGATTTATAAATATAACAAATTAGTAAGAGATAAAATACCAAAAAGCATAGAAGCATTAGGAAAAAAATGTAATTATTATGTATTAGAAGAAAAGGAATATAAAAAAGAATTAGATAAGAAATTATTAGAAGAGGCAAATGAATTCATAGCAGACCATAGCATAGAAGAAATAGCAGACTTAATGGAAGTAGTAGAAGCAATTAAGAAAAGTTATAACTTAAAAAATGAAGAAATAGAAAAAATACGTTTAGAAAAGAAATCAAAAAAAGGTGGCTTTGAAGAAAAAATATATTTAATGGAAGTTGAGGAAGAAAGTAATAATGAAATAGAAGACAAAAATAAAGAAAACAAACAACAAGCATTATGGCAAAATTTAAAAGAGACAGATAGCTTAAGAGATGTACAACAATATATAAAAGCAGTAAATACAGTAAGAGGTTTTGAAGAACAACCTATTGAAGAAAGAATGCTACTATTAACAGAAGAAATAGGAGAACTTGCAAAATCAATAAGAAAAAATGCAACAAATATGAGTACAGATGTAAACAAGCAATACAGCTATGACTCAATAGAAAGTGAAGTATCAGACTGTTTATATGTACTAGCCTCAGTGTGCAATAGGTTAGATATAGATATGTTTAAATGCTTAAAAGAAAAGGAAAAAGAAAACATACATAGAGTATGGAAAAAATGAGAAAATGTAGGGGATATCTTCGGCAAACTAGGCTACAACGAATTACTTTAATAAATATATTTAGGGTAATTTTGTAGAAAGCGTGGAAAGTTTGATAAGGCGGTGCCTACTAAAAATATAATTATAAATAATACGAGGTAAAAAAATGAAAATAAACATTGTTATGGTAGAACCAGAAATACCACAAAATACAGGAAATATAGCAAGAACATGTGCGATAGCAGGTGCAAAACTACACTTAGTAGAACCATTAGGTTTTGAAATAACAGACAAAACCTTAAAAAGGGCAGGTTTAGATTATTGGGACAAACTAGAAATAGAAAAACACAAATCCTTTGAATCATTTTTAGAAAAATATAAACCAGAAGAAAATAATATGTTTTTTGTAACAACAAAAGGGAAAACCTGTTATTCAGATACAAATTATTCTAATTTAGATGAAGTATTTTTACTATTTGGAAAAGAAACAAAAGGGCTTCCAGAAGATATTTTGCAAAAATACATAGAAAAAACGATAAGAATACCAATGCTTCCAACTTTAAGAAGTTTAAATTTATCAAATTCTGTAGCAATTGTAATATATGAAGTATTAAGGCAAAATAAATTTGACAAGTTAGAAGAAACTAGTCATTACTTTAATAGAAATGATACGCAAAATATTAAAGAGCCAATGTAAGTTAAACTTTGGCTCTTTAGTATCTTGCATTGATAAATTACTCTTCTAATACAAAAAGGTACTCGTTAGGGCAATCATCCCACTGCGTACAAAAACATATATCAGTTGCATTAATATATACAGCGTGATACACATAACCAGTATAATTACTATCATTAAGATACTCTACTTCAACAATAACACTGGTTTGCGGAAAATCTTCAGTAGCATCCCAAGAAAGAAAATAGGATTCTCCAATTTTCTCAAACAAATCAGCACTTTGTGTTAATTTGTTAAATGATGCTAGGTTAAACAATAATTTACTCCCCCGAATCTCTTCACCCATTTTAGAAAGTACATCTAATGGACAAGTATTAACGGGTACATCAACTACGTTTATCATAAAAAGCCCTCCTTATTTAAAGATTGGTATTTAATATTATTACTTTACGACTTTTTATATTATACATTAAAACACATAATATGTCAACTATACTTTTGCTGATTTTTTTCGTGTATATGAAAGAAATGTGATAATGCAATAGGAGCTTAATATATGGAATAAACTATACAGAAAGTAGAATTAAGAAAAGATATGACTAAATTATTAATTTGCAATAAGAGAGAAAAATAAAAAAATAAAAGGAGAAAAGATATGGAAATAGATATGATAGTAGATAATAGACAAGATTATATACAAGAAATACGTAAAGGTATTAGAAATTTTAACAAAGAAAAAAATAAGACAGGATATTTTTCTAAACAATGCCCAAAAGACTATAATGAACCATTTGGTTTTTATGCAATAAAAGATAACAAATTAGTAGGAGGAATGATTGTACATAAAAAGATGCAATGGATAGATGTAGAAATTCTATATATAGAAAAAGAATATAGAAACCAACATATTGCAACTCAGTTAATAGAAAAAGTTACAAATTATTGTAAAGAAAATGATTTAGTAGGAATACATCTTTGTACACTAGATTTTCAAGCGAAGGAGTTTTACGAAAAACAGAATTTTCAATTAATTGCAGAAATAAAAGATTGGCCTAGAAATCATACTAGATATGAATTTATTAAATATGTAAAATAATGTTTAAAAATTTATATATTGAAGGAAAAATAGTTGCTTATTTTAAATATCTTTGTTATTATATAATTAAATAAACACGAAAGGAAGAGATAATATGGGATTAATAAAGGCAGGTAGTGAAGCTACAAGAACAACTTTAGCAGACCAATGGAAGGAGTACTTTTATTGTGATAGTTTAGAAGCAAATGTTTTAGTAGTAAAAGGAAAAAAGAGAATAACAGAAGGAAGTTCTAATACAAAAGGAACAGATAATATAATTTCAAATGGTTCAGCTATAGCAGTAAATGAAGGACAATGTATGATAATTGTAGAACAAGGAAAAGTAGTGGACATTTGTGCTGAAGCGGGTGAATATATATATAATAATGAAACAGAGCCAAGCATTTTTGTAGGAGGATTAGGAAAAGGAATAGTAAATACATTTAAAACCATAGGAAAACGTTTTACAACGGGTGGAGGAGCTGCAAATGACCAAAGAATATACTATTTTAACACAAAAGAAATAATTGGAAATAAATATGGAACACCAAATCCAGTACCTTTTAGAGTAGTAGATAGAAATATAGGTTTAGATGTGGATATAGCTATTCGTTGTAATGGAGAATACTCATACAGAATAGCAGACCCAATGTTATTTTATACTAATGTATGTGGAAATGTACAAGATAAATATATAAAAGAAACAATAGAGAGCCAATTAAAAACAGAGCTTTTAACAGCACTTCAACCAGCATTTGCAAAAGTTTCAGAAATGGGAATAAGATATAGTAGTCTTCCAGGGCATACAATGGAATTTGCAGAAGCATTAAATGAGGTATTATCACGTAAATGGCAAGAAACAAGGGGAATAGAAATTGTTTCAATAGGAGTTAATTCAGTAAATGCATCAGAAGAAGATGAAGAAATGATAAAAGAACTTCAAAGAAGAGCAGTTATAGGAAATCCAAAAATGGCAGCAGCAACACTAGTAGAAGCACAAGCAGAAGCAATGAAAAATGCAGCATCAAATACAGCTACTGGTCCAATGTTTGCATTTGCAGGAATGAATATGGCAAGTAAAGCAGGAGGAATAGATGCAAATAATTTATTTGCAATGAATCAAGAAGAAAAAGAAAATGAAAGTGCAGAAGTAGGGGTAGTTGCCTCAAAGCCTATTGAAGAAGAACAAAAATCAGAAAGTAAACAACCTAATTCAAATGAATGGATATGTAAATGTGGAGAAAAAAATACAGGGAAATTCTGTACAGAATGTGGAAGCAAAAGACCAGCAACATATAAATGTGATAAATGTGGATGGGAACCAAAAGATAAAACAGTTAAACCAAAGTTCTGTGCAAATTGTGGTGATGTATTTGATGAAAATGATGAACAATAAGAAGTAAAACATAAAAGTATTTTCAAGAAAATAAAGAGATGCATTTTATACAATATAAAATTAAATTGTAAAAACAATATATTATAATTTGAAAAGGAGAATGTCGAATTTACTGTGTAAACTAGAATTGAGAATATAGAGTTTACTGTGTAAACTAGAATTAACTATGATTGTTTAGACATTCTCTTGAAAAAAATAAAAGAGGCTGTAAAAAAGTGTGTCAAATGGGACGGGGGATATTGACACATCTTTAAAAGATAAAGTGTGTCAATATCCCCCGTCCCATTTGACACACTTTTTTTACAGCCCCTTTTATTTTTTTTTCTCCTTGGGAATAACAACATTTTTCTTTTCTTTTTTCTCCTTAGGTTTCTCAATATCAATATGATCATACACAGGAGAGATATTCAAATTATTTCCACCAGAAACTACCTCTATTTTTTTTGGTTTTTTCTCTTCCATAACACACCTCATTTCTACCATAATCACCACCTCCATTTATCGATTCTACAGTAAACTGTGTCTATGTAAAAGGTGGCAACACGCATACATTGCATATTCTCATTTTTTATAAACATAGTCTACTATATAAATTAATAAAAAACAAGTAAGAATGATAAAATAATTGAAAATATTATAATAGAATGCTATAATATCTTTAATACAAAAAAGAGAAAAGAGGAATAAAAAATGTACAAACAATTTGGAATAAGTGAAAAAATAGTAGATTTATGTTCAAAATCAGAAAAAGATGTGGAAAATGTATTTAAAGGAATAGATGAAATATGTGAGTATAATACACTAAAAGTATTAAAAGCATTTCAAGATAACCATATATCAGAAATACATTTTGGAAGTACAACAGGGTATGGATATTCAGATATAGGAAGAGAGGCAATAGAAAAAGTATATAGCCAAATTTTTAAAGCAGAAGATAGCTTAGTAAGAAGTCAATTCATTTCAGGAACACATGCACTAACAGTAGCACTATTTGCATTCTTAAGACCAGGAGATACAATGCTTAGCATTACAGGTTTGCCATATGATACACTTCATGAAGTAATAGGAATTAGAGAAAATGCAAGTTCGCTAAAATCTTATAATGTAAATTATGACCAAATAGATTTAGTAAATAATGACTTTGATTATGAGAGAATACAAAAAAGATTACAAGAAAGTAAAGTAAAATTAATAGAAATACAGCGTTCAAAAGGATATAGCACAAGAAAAAGTATAACAATAGAACAACTAGAAAAAGTAATAAAAGCAATAAGAGAAGTTGACAAAGAAGTAATAATAATGGTAGATAACTGCTATTGTGAATTTGTTACTAAAGTAGAGCCAATAGAAATAGGAGCAGATATAGCAGTAGGTTCACTAATTAAAAACTTAGGTGGAGGTATAGCACCAAATGGTGCATACATAGTAGGAAGAAAAGACTTAATTGAACTTGCAGGAGAAAGGCTAACAGCACCAGGAGAAGGAAAAGAAGTAGGACCAACATTAGGAATAAATAAATCAATATTGCAAGGGCTATTCTTCGCGCCAAGAGTAGTATCATCAAGCTTAAAAACAGCAGTACTTGCAAGTAAAATGTTAGAAACTATTGGCTATAAAACAGAGCCAAAATATGATGAAAAAAGAGCTGACATAGTACAAACAATAGAATTCGGAACACCAGAAAAGCTAATAAAATACTGTCAAGGAATACAAATGGGCTCACCAATAGAATCAAGCTCAGTACCAGAACCATGGGATATGCCAGGCTACACCGACAAAGTAATAATGGCAGCAGGAGCCTTCACACAAGGCTCATCAATAGAACTTTCATGCGATGGACCAATTCGCCCACCATATGTAGCATTTATGCAAGGAGGGCTTACATATGAGTATGGAAAATTAGGAGTATTAAAAGCAATACAGATGCTAGAAAAATAAAAGCACGCTAGGGACGGTCCTTTCCGTTCCGATTTCGGAACGGAAAGGACCGTCCCTAG
>JAAVYV010000037.1 GCA_022791325.1 Clostridia bacterium | reverse complement strand
TACAACTATTTTATCTTATGCTATTTGTGAAATTTGCTTAGTATCCAGTGCAATAATAACATTTCCCTTATATAAATTAATAGGAATAAATAATTATTATTTAAACTTATTTATAGTATTAGTGGTACTATTAATATTATTATATGCATTTTTTAAAATAAGAAGGTTCAAAAATGGTTTCGATTTTTTATGTAAGAAATTAAGTAATGACTTTGCTGATATTATTGTGATTAATATCAGTATTGCAGTAATACTGATAGCTTGCCTTCTAGGAACTATTTTTGAAGGAATAGAAGAAATAAGAAGAAATTTGCTAGCAATTTTTATAGTTTTAGGCATTATAATGATTGCTATAATTCAAAAAGTACTAACAATGTATTACAAACAAAAACTGCTTGAAAAAACACTGCAAGAGACTCAAAAAGAATTAAGTGAAAAGGAAAAAGAATTAAGAAACTTAAATAGAGAGAAATTTAGTGTCAGTAAAATAACTCATGAATTTTATAATAGACAAAAAGCAATGGAATTATTAGTTAAACAAAATATAAATACTAATAACAATATAATAGAAGAGCTAACTAATAAAAATATTTTAAAAATAATTAAGTTATTAACAGAAGAATATACAGAAGAGTTTAATGCAATTAAAAGTTTGTCCAAACTCGATACAACAGGAATTTGTGAAATTGACAATATGTTTAGATATATGCAAAGTGAATGCGAAAAAAATAATATCGAATTTAAATTAAAAATAATAGGGAATATTTACCCATTAATTAATAATGTAATACCCAAAAATAAATTGGAAACATTAATTGGAGATCACTTAAGAGATGCTATAAATGCTGTTAATTCAGCTAATACAGAAAGAAAGGGGATTTTTGCGATACTTGGAATAAAAAATAATATATACGAACTAAGTATTTATGATACAGGTGTTGATTTCAGAATAGAAACATTGTTAAAGTTAGGATTAGAACCAGTTACAACATATAAAGGTGGTAGTGGTATTGGCTTTATAACTACATTTGAAACTTTAAAACAAACTAAATCGAGTTTAATAATAACTGAACAATTAAAAAATAAAGAAAACTATTATACAAAATCAGTGACAATAAGGTTTGATGGTAAAAATGAATATAAAATTTGTTCATATAGAGCAGACCAAATAGAGAAATACAGTAAGAATAGGCAAATTCTAATAGAGAAAGTGTAAATAAAAAGTGGTTTCACATATATGAAGTACAGTATTTGATCTTAGAGCTTCTAACACCAACATAACAAAAAGCACGAACTAAACAAAATAGTTCGTGCTAATGCTGTCTTTCCTTCTAACATCAAATTAATATAAGTCTGTTCGAAGATTTAACATACCTGTAAGACATTCTAACCATTCACGGATGTTTTTAGAGTTCTTTTTGCCTGTTGAAGCTACTGTGAGGCAACGAAATGTGTTGCCCTGACCATAATTAGAAAGCTTGATAAATTCATGCTTTTCTAACAAATAGTCAACTGCCGAAACGAATTTTCCGTCACATGTCCAGTCGTAGTTTCTATCCTCACAGATTTCTCTAGCAAGGATTTCATGGAGACCTTCCTCCACAAAATAAACCATTCCTGTGCAAGTGTCTACAAGTCCGATTTTAATCTTCTTCAAGTCAGAAGACGGTGCGGTTAACGAAGTAGTGTAATACATTTGAAAATTCCTCCAATTTAAGTAGTATATTTTATTATAGCACATTTTGTAATATTTTTCAAATTTTTTTAACCGCAATTTTATTAGAGTTAAGATTAAAAGTAAATTCCAGATTTTTATTAAAGCTGGAATTTACTTTTGGAATTAACCGAATTTTATTTGAATTATACTGATAATAATTATAACTAAAAACGATAAGAGAGATATTTTATTCTAAGAAGATGCCGAAAATCTATTTATTGTTTAATTGATTTCACTTTTTATGGTAATTAAAAAATTTTATATAAAAGTGAGATACTATTTTTAGAATTTATTACTTTCCAGTAGCTTATGTTATATAATATACTTGTTTGAGCATTTTTTCATTCTTCTTAGAAATCATACCATTAATTACAGCACAATTTATTAAACAATATAGATTAAAATAAGTTTTCTTTTCCTCGTTTTCAATAATTTCATCAATTATATAATTTGGTAATATAAAGTCAAATTTAGATTGAATTTCCTTAGCTTTTTGATTCCATTTTAAAAAATCTTCTTCTAATCTTTTGAATTCAGACTTTCTAAACTCAGAATCACGTAATTTAATTGATAATGAATTTGTTTTGATTTTTAATAATTTTCTTGACATAACAGTACTCCTTTTACAAAATATGACATTTTACATACCATATTTTACCAAGAATTACATTTGATGTCAACGTATTACTTTCAAATCAAAGAAATATTTTCAAAAAATGTTTTTATTTTATAAATAAAGCCAGCTTTTTTAACATATCACACCCAACTTCTATTTGATTCTCAGAAAATTCTGACAATATATTTTTTGTATCTGTTATAATATCTTTATCCCTTCCAAATAAAATATAATCAGCAGAAAGGTTAGTAAAATCACAAAGTATTTTTAATTTTTCTATGGAAAGATAATTTTTTCCATGTTCAACTAAACCTAAATATTGACCTGATATTCCAATATGTTTAGCAAATTCTTCTTTTGTCATCTTCATATTTTCACGAATATTTTTTATTCTTTTTCCAATCTCTTTTTTCAGGTCTGGGTGGCCAATGCTTTTGTCCAGTTTACGGCGCTTTTGGTCTGTCTGGCCGTCTGGGTTGCCACAGACCGGGCTTCCTTTGC
>JAAVYV010000036.1 GCA_022791325.1 Clostridia bacterium | reverse complement strand
CTACTACTATTCCACTTGCTACTCTTCCTTCTGCTGTTTGGTTTTCCCTGAATCCTGTGTATTGTTTTGCTACTGCTGTTACTTCATGTCCTAAGTTTCCTGTTAATTTATTTTCAGTTCCTTCTACTTTGTCTACTGTTTCTTTTAATGTGTATGTTCTTAGGTCTGTGTTTTGTACATAGTGCTGTACTTTATATGGCACTTGAGTATCATCATCCTCAATGTCTGGTATTCCATCTCCATCTGTATCTACTAGCCATTTTGCATAGTATGTTTTATTTCCTGTATCTGTTTGCGTTATTTTGCTTACTGCTGTTCCTTCACAAGCTTCGCTTTCAAACCATCCCCTAAACACGTAGCCTTGTTTGGTTACATTTGTTGGTAGTGTTGCACCTTGTCCATATGTATAACTAGTTATACTTCCACTATTTATATTTCCTCCATTTTTATTTAATGTTACTGTATATGTGTTTGCTATCCATTTTGCATAATAGGTTTTATCTCCTATATCTGTGTTAGTTATACTCGTTACTCTATTTCCTGTAAGTGAGATATCTTCATACCATCCATCAAATGTATATCCAGCTTTTATCACATCTGTTGGTAAGGTTGTTCCTTTTCCATATGTATAGTTATCTATATTTCCACTATTTGTAGTTCCACCATTTGCATTTAATGTTATTTTATATACATTTGGTGTCCATATTGCATTTACTATTAATTCACTTGTTATATTAGAAAAATCCTTATCCCAACTTAGAGTGTATCCTTCTTTTGTTAATACTGGTGCTGTTGCTGATTGTCCTTCTTGTATTGTTTGCGTATCTATTATATTTTCTCCATCCATAAAAGTAATATTATAACTAGAGTTTGGATTTGTTATCTGTATATATGTCCTACTATTATTATTTGTACCTATAGCCGATCCATTACCTACTCCATATAAAGTTCCATCTTCTGCTAATATTAAAGAATGTGTATTAGAAATTGCACATTTTTTAAATTTCTTATCTGAATCTATTTTACTCATGCTTGTCTTATTAGAGCTAGATTCATCTCCTAATTGATAGTTTGAACTTTCTCCCCATGTATATACATCTCCATTTATATCTATTGCTATACATGAATTTTCATTAATATCCATTTCTTTAAATGCTCTTTTATTAGTAATTAATGTTGGTACATTATATTGAGTTGTATTTCCAAATCCTAATTGCCCTTCTTTGTTATATCCCCAAGCCCACAAATGATTATCTTCATCTTTTGCAATTATATGATGTTCTCCTGCATCTATTTGTTTATACACTACATCCTTTGTTATTTTAGTTAATTGAACTAATGTCTCTGGTTTAGTAACATCCTTGTTTCCTAGCACTCCTTTATTTAAATAGCTCGTAATCGATGAACCAGGACCACTGTTGTATGTTTCTCCATTATATCCATATGTCCAAATATTTCCCTCTTCATCAATAGCTGCACATGCTGAATTTGTTACTGCAACATCAATAAATTTAACTTTACTTGCATCTGATATTTTGGTTGGAATAGTGTATTCAGTTCCAACATATTGTTCATCCGTCCTATTATTGTAATAATAACATGATAAACGACCCCAAATCCAAATCTCTCCATTTTCATCTATCCCTGCTGTAATATAATTCGATGTATCAATACTTGAAAAATATAAATTTGATTTAATTGGTGTTAATGCATTTTCATCTTTGCTTGTTCCATCTCCTAATTGATATGAACTGTTCTGTCCCCACCCATATAAATATCCTTCTTCATCTATCGCAAAAATAGTATGATAACCTGAGTATATTTTACTGAATTTCTTTTTACTAATTTTCTTAGGATATATTCTTTCTTTATATTGAAAATCTGGGTCTCCTAATACTCCTGTATAGGACTCTACCCTATCTCGCCCTGCATTCATATTTCCATCAAATCCCCAAGACCATAAGTATCCTTCTTCATCCAATGCAAATGACGCTGAATTTGCAGCTGCTATATCTTTAAATTTAATATTATATGGAAAATCCTCTTCTGTAAATGTTTTTTCTGTTGTTGATTGTTTGACTCCTTCATTTAACTTTTTTGCTATATTAGATTTTTCTATAATTTGTTTATTTAAAATTATAATTACTATTATTGTTATTATGACTAATTGTAGTGGAATTATCTTTTTTATAACTTTATTCATTTAAATTTCCCCCTATTCAAATCTACCATATTATTATAACTTTACTCTATTTCTATTTTTATTTCAATATCAATATTTTTTAACTTCTTTGTATATTGCAAAAATACGTAATAACTTGTTTACGGAAATTGATTTGCATAATGTTAAGGTACTTTATATTTCTTTTTTATGACATTTTTGTAATATAGCTTATAAGTTTAAAAATAACTTATATATAAATTCCCAAAAATGCTTTATCCCCTACGTTTAACTGACTTTTTTGTGCACTAAAAAAATAATGATAATATTTTTAGTATTATCGCTATTTTTTTTAATTCTATTTAATATAGTTTTATACTTAATAATTTTACAAATTATTAATTTCTTCTCTACTTAATTTAGTAGTTCTAATAATTACATCAATACTTATATTTTCCTTTTTAAGTTCTTTTGCAATTTCTAATTGATTTTCTCTTTTCCCTTCTTTCTTTCCTTCTCTCTTTCCTTCTCTCTTTCCTTCTCTTTTCCCCTCTCTTTTTCCAACTACATAATTTCTTCTAAATTCTTTTTCTAATATTTCCGCTACCATACTTTCTTCCTCCTTATTTTTTAATTTTTCTAATAATCTTTCTGTTTGTTTATCTCCTATTTTTCTCTAAATATATAGTTTATTATTCTATATAATTTTTCTTTTTCTTCTTTCGTATTTTCTATTATTTGTTCTAATGTTTCTATTATTTCTTCTGCTTCTTTACATTTTTCTAGTAGTGCTATTTTTGAAAACATGGTGTTTTCCTTTAGGAGTTCCTCTTTTGTATATTTATTTATATCTATTAAATTATACTTGAAGCTTTCTTCTCTATAGCCTTCTAAACTTTCTTGTACTTTACTTATATTTTCTTCTACTTTCCATTTTTCATTTCCTGTATATATTACTATTGGTATTATTTGTGGATATTTAAAGTTTTTATTGTTTCCTCTTTTTTTGTTTGCTTCTTGTTTTTTTAATGCTGTTCTCATTATTTCTATACTGTATTCTAATATTCTAAATGGTATTTTGTAGTCTACTTTTGATTGGTGTTCTATTAAGAAATATATGTTTCTTCCTTTTATTTTATATACTATGTCACTTTCTCTTTCTTCATAGTTTTTAGTTATATATTTGTTTGTATATTCTTCTAATTTTTCTTTTTCTATTTTTAGTTTCAAGTATTTTTCTAGCAATTTGCTTACTTCTTCTTTTGTTAATATCTCTTTTATTAGTTTGTCATGCCTTTTATGTACTTTTTCAGTATTTATTATATATTCTTCCTCTTCTTCGGCTACTCCTCTTATTGTATTTAAGTAGTCTTCATATGTAAATATTTCCATTTATTACCTCCTATTATAATATTTTTATATTTTTTAGTCAAGTTTTATTTATACGTTTGATAGCATAAATTTTTTGTAGGGTAACTTTTGATAGAAATTTTAAAAGTATTTATTTAACTGAATTTTTGATTCCAATTTAATTTTATATTTTTAACTTAGATTTTAAACTTTTTTGAGTTCATTTAATAAACCTTTATT
>JAAVYV010000035.1 GCA_022791325.1 Clostridia bacterium | reverse complement strand
TTACTATTGTTCCTGCCATTGTACCTTCTGTATTTTCTGGTAGTTCTTCTTCTATTCCTAGTTGTTTATATAATTCATTTAAGGCTATCTCTTCTTCTCTTTCTGCTGTCAAATATTTATTTCGTGCTTCTTTTGCTCTTGCAAATAGTCCATTTTCTCCTAATCCTATATTTATTGTTATTCCTGCTAATATTATTAATAATACTATTGTTATTACTAGTGCTATTAATGTTATCCCTTTATTTTTCATTTGTTTCCTCCTATATTTTTTTCATAATTAATTAGTAAAATTATTATATTATACATTTAAGGTATTTGCAAGTATCCTATTTTTTTATACTAACTTTTTTAATGTATCCTGCACATATATCTTTCTATTATATTTCATCACTTTCTGCCTTTTCTTTTTTAGTTCATTTCTTATGTACTAAAACTTAATTATTAATATATACTAAAACTTTTATAATATACTAATAGTTTTTATTTGCAATATAACACTTCTGTATTTTATATTAATTTACATTACAATTTATTTTATTAGCTTAAATCTATATTAATATTTACTCATAAAAATAAAACCCAAATATTAAACTTTCGCCTAACATTCAGATTTCATTTTAATTTACTATTACTTTATGCTTATTCTTTGCTTTTCTTCTATTATATCATCATATGTCTTTTCTATTATTATTTCAAATTTTCCATTTTTTATTTTTTCATCTAATTTTACCCTGACATCTACTTCATATACTTCTTTTAGTTTTTCTATATTTTCCTTTTTATGGCCTATTATATTATTTACATCTTCTGGGTTTGCTCTTATTTGTACTTGCTTTACTTTTGTGCCTAATTTCTTTATTCTGCTTACTATTACATCATACCACATTCCCGCTTCTACTAATTGCCTAAATGCTGGGTGATATGGTCCTGCTACTACTTGGCTTGTTTTGTTTCCTGGCTCGCATATTTCGTCTGTATTTTGAAGACCTATTCTTATTACTCTTATTTTCTTTTTATTAAATAAGTGTGCTACTTCTTTTGAACGTTCCACTGCTTGTACTACTGATAGCGGCTCATAATTTCCATTATTGTATTCTTCTTCTAATTTAGTTCCTTTTATTACAAGTACTGGATATATCCTTACTATTTTTGGTTTTAATTTTATTAGAGCCTTAGCTGTGTCTATTTCGTCTATAGTAGTGCTTTCTGGTAATCCTATCATCATTTGATGTCCTAATATAAAACCATATTTGTTAATTAATTTTGACGCTTTTTTTACATCTTCAAAAGTGTGACCTCTTTCTGCCTTTTGTAATATATAATTATTAGCAGATTGCACACCTAGTTCTATTGTTTTTACATTATATTTTTTTAACATTTTCAGAATATTTTTATTTATCGCATCTGGTCTTGTAGATATTCTTATTCCATTTACTAAACCTTTTTGTATATATTCATTTGCTGTTTCTAGAAGTTCTTTTTGTAATTCTATATCAATTGCAGTAAAACTGCCACCAAAAAAAGCTACTTCTACTAATTTATTATCATCTTTAAAATTATCTAAATAATATTCTATTGTCTTTCGTACATCTTCTGCTCTTACATTTTTTTGTTCTCCACTTATTTTTCTTTGATTACAAAATATACAAGCATGTGGACATCCTAAATGTGGAACAAATATTGGTATAATGTATTCTTTTTTCATACCTCTTTCCTCCTCCAAAATTCCCCGAATTTTGTATTATTCACTATTCATTCTTCATTATTCATTTAAATAATTTATAAACTTTCATATCTAATAAAACAATCATTTTTCAATTTCTATATGTTATTCTTCCCCAAAAAACTCCTCACTTATATATATATTCTATTCTTTATTCATTGCTTTTCTTGCCGCTTCCATTTCTGCTGATTTCTTTGTTCTCCCTTCTCCTATTGCTAATATCTTATCATTGCAACTTACTCTTGCTGTAAATTTCTTATCATGATCAGGACCTTCCTCTTTTATAATTTCATATTTTATATGAACCTCTCCATTAGCTTGTAGTTTTTCTTGTAATACTGTTTTATAATCTTTTTGTCCCACATTTTTACTAGCAAGTAGAGCTTCTTCTTTTAAGTTCTCTATAATAAATCGTTCAGCCTCATTTAAATTAGAATCAAAATATATACCTGCAATTACTGCTTCTACACTATCTGCCATAATTGCTTTTCTTACTTCTTTATTCACAGCTGTTTCACTTTTTCCTAAAAATATAAATTTATCAAAGTTATGCTTTTTAGCAATTTTATACAAACTATCTTCACATACAATTGTGGCTCTAACTTTAGTAAGTTCTCCTTCTGAAAGATTTGGGAAGTTTTTATATAAATATTTACTAGATATAAATTCCAATATACTATCTCCTAAAAATTCCAATTTCTCATTACTAGATATATTTTTTTCAAATGCATATGATGTATGAGTTAATGCATTTTTTAATAGTTCTTTATTTTTAAATGTGTAATTAATATTTCTTTCTAACTCTTTTAGTTCCATTTGTTTCTCCTTTTGATTCATTATATAACATAATTTAAAAAATTAAAAGAGATATTTCAATTTTTTTCCAATTTGCTAAATTTTATTTTTACTTCTATTATAAAAACAAAATATTATTTTGAAATTTTATTCAAAATAATATTTTGTTTTCTATTTTATAAATCCTATTAAATTCTATATTTTACTTTTGGTTAATCTATCATTTTTTATAATTTTATATCTATATTCATTCTATTGGATAAAAAGTGCTGGACGGAATCCACTAGTAGTATATGTACTAGCGGCAAAAGTGTGAGCACGATAACATGCTGGTATAGTTGCATAAACTCCTGCGAATCCACCACCTCGAATTATATATGAGTTATAATTTATATTTCCTGCATAAGTTATATCTTTAATATAAGATGTTTCTGTAGTCCACTCCCAAAGGTTTCCAGCTACATCATATAAATTCATTTTTTTAACTGCTTCTGTTGATCCTGTTGTTAATAATACATATGAGCCTGTTCCGCTATTGGTAGTTAATGTTTTTGCATTTTTGAATCCACCTGTTGCCCCAATCTTATCCCCTGATGATGTTACATTTGTGTAATATCCTGTTAGATTTTTTAATGATGCATTATCATAATTGCCCCAATTTGTTGATGTTATATTTATTCCATTATCCCCGCATATATTTCATCATTACATCCCACATTGTTCCTGTTACTAGTCCACTTCTTACATATTTATAGTTTTTATATAATCTGCTACTCATTTCTTTTGCAGTATAATAATCTGCATGATAATATGGTATACTATCGGCTTTTATTACTATATTTCCTGTCGCCTTATTACTTACATAGTTTACTGGTGTTCCTTCTTTTTTTGCTGTAAAATTATAATTTTGCCATGTCCAGCCACTAATTAATCCTGTTTGTATTCCTATACTATTGAATAATGACATTCCATTTGAAAATGTTACTGTATAATCAAATGGATTACTTTCTCCTTTTTGTTGTTTTTCTTTATTTAGTGTTCCTACTCCTGCTTCATATCTACCTATATAAAATCCTCCATATTTTTCTATTTGTGATAGTTCTGACTCTGCGGTTTCTCTATCCCACTCAGCATTATCGTATTTATTTTCTCCAAAACTTATCTTATGATAATCATTTAAACTACATGGTATCCATACAAATTGATTTCCTTTTAGTTCTTTTCTTACATCTGTTTTTCCTGCATCTTTATTTCTATCTTCACTATTATCTGATATTACTATTCCACTTTTTAAAGTTCCTCCTACATAGTAAAAGTCTATTGGTACTGGTATTTCATTTCCATTTCCTACGGCTACTGCATATACACTTGCTACTTCATAGCTATTTTTTACTTGCTCTCCATTTACCTCTGATACATAGTTTGCCATTACTGTTTTCCATTTTTCTGGGGTTTTTACTATTGTTCCTGCTTCTATTTTTTGTGTATTCTCTGGTATGATATTATTTACTTGTTCTGTTTGTCCTTCTATTCCTAATTGCTTGTATAATTGATTTAATGCATTTTGCTCTTCTTTCTCTACTATCAAATATTTATCTCTAGCTTCTTTTGCTCTCGCAAATAAGCCATTTTCCTTTAAACCTATATTTATTATTATCCCTGTAAATATTATTAATAATACTATTGTGATTACTAGTATTATTAATGTTATTCCTTTATTTCGTTTTATCATTATCTTTTGTTCTCCCTCCATTATTTTATTTTCAATAGTAATTTTATATTTTTTTCTTTTTTCCTGCAATGTTTTTTCACGTTTTAACTTGTTACTTTTATACATAATATTTTAATAAATTTAATGATAATATAAAATTTTAAAATGATAAAACATTATTCTTTCTATAAAAACCAAAATATACTTTTGAAGTTTTATTCAAAAGTATATTTTGGTTTTTCATTTTATAATTCATCTTAGAAAGCTTATATTTATAGAATATTAATTATTATATTTTTACTATTTCACTTTTTTTCATAAATGTATTCGAAATTTGTACTTATATTTAAATATCTCTACACAATAATTTGGTTTTACTGAAGAAAAAGTGCAGGGCGGAAACCATGATAAGTGCTAGCAGCGGGAGCAAAATTGTAAGAGCGATAACAAGCAGGATATGTTTCATTAGAATTTTGAAAAACACCTCCACGAAGTACATATGTGTTGCAGTTTATATTTCTTGCATAATTTAAGTCGTTAAGATATGATACTTCTGTAGTCCACTCCCAAAGATTACCTGCCACATCATACAAATTCATTTTCTTTACTGCTTCTGTTGATCCTGTTGTCAACAATACCAATGAACCCATTTCACTATTTGTAGTTAATGTTTTTGCACTTTTAAATCCATCTGTTTCACCTAACTCTGATGCTGAATATTTTACATTTGTATAATATCCGACTTAAATTTGTTAATGATACATTATCATAATTTCCCCAATTTGATGATGTTACATCTACTCCATTATCCCCGCATATATTTCATCATCATATCCCACATTGTTCCTGTTACTAATCCACTCTTTACATATGGATGACTACTATACATCCTTTCACTCATTTCTATTGCAGTATAATAATCTGCATGATAATATGGTATACTATCGGCTTTTATTACAATATTTCCATTTGCCTTATTTTCTACATTGTTTACTGGTGTTCCTTCCCTCTTCGCTGTATAATCATAATTTTGCCATCCCCAATTACTAAATATCCCTTGTTGTACTCCTACGCTATTAAATAACGATGTCCCATTTGAAAATGTTACTGTATAATCAAATGGATTATTCTCTCCTTTTTGTTCTTTTTCTTTATTTAATATTCCTACTCCTGCTTCATATCTACCTATATAGAAACCATTATATTTCCTTATTTGAGGTAATTCTGACGAAGCTGTTTCTTTATTCCATTCAATCTCTTCAAATGAACTTCCGAAAATCTATTTTATGATAATCCGAAATATTACATGGTATCCATACGAATTGATTTCCTTTTAATTCTTTTGTTACATCTGCTTTTCCTGCATCTTTGTTTTTATCTTCTATATTATCTGATATTACTATTCCGCTCTCTAAAGTTCCACCTACATAGTAAAATTCTAATGGCACTGGTATTTCATTTCCATTTCCTACAGCTACTGCATATACACTAGATACCTTGTAACTATCTTTTATTTGCTTCCCAGTTTGTGCATCTACATAGTTTGGCAGAGTTGTCATCCATTTTTCTGGTGTCTTTACTATTGTTCCTGCTTCTGTGTTTTTCGTATTTTCTGGTAGTTGTTCTTCTATTCCTAGCTGTTTATATAATTCATTTAATAGCTTTTGTTCTTCTTTTTCTGCTTCCCAATACTTATTTCGTGCTTCTTTTGCTCTTGTAAATATTCCATTTTCTCCTAATCCTATATTTATCATTATTCCTGCTAATATTATTAATAATACTATTGTTATTACTAAGGTTATTAGTGTTATTCCGTCAATTTTATTAATATTTCTTTTGCTTTTCCCTTTTACTTCTCTGCTTTTCATTTGTTCCTCCTCATTATATATATTTTAACCATTATTAGTAAAATTATTATATTATAGCATTACGGTATTTGCAAGTATATTATTTAGATATTCATTATATAAAATTAATTCTGGTTAATATTCACAGTTAATATTAAATATAGATGCCCCCCTACCCCATTTTAAATTAATTTTTAATATGTAAAAGTAGCTTTGCTACACTGACGAGTACTGCTCTCCCTACAATTCTAACTTAAAATAGAGTAATTTCATTGTATAAAAAAATAGCAAAAATAAAATCTCTGCTATTTTTTATATTTTATAATTTTAAAATTAAATTCTATGTTTTATTCAACATGGTCTTTTATGTAGTCAACAACGTCACCTACTGTAACTACTTTTTCAGCATCTGAATCTGGAATTTCTGTATCGAATTCTTCTTCTAATGCCATTATTAATTCAACAATATCTAATGAGTCTGCTCCTAAGTCATCTATAAAAGAAGCTTCCATTGTTACTGATGTTTCTGTAACACCTAATTGTTCAACTATAATTCCTTTTACTTTTTCAAATATTTCTTCTTGTGTCATTTATAATTACACCCCCCCTCGGTACTTCTCTTATGCTCGCATTAACAATAATACAACTTTATACAATTGTCAATACTATTTTTCAAATTCTTCTATCATTTTATCAACTGCTTTGTTTTTTACAAATTGCTCCGCTTGTTTTATTGTGAATTCGAATAATTTCTCATCACTACTTCCATGTGCTTTTACTACTGGTTTCTTTACTCCTAAAAATAGTGCTCCACCATATTCTTTATAATCCATTGCTTTTGCTAATGAATTTATTGATGGCATTGCAGGGAGTGCTCCTATTATTCTGAATATATTTTTCTTTATACTTTCTTTTAGTGTTCTTTTTACTAATTTTCCAACACCTTCTACTGTTTTCAAAAATACATTTCCTGTATATCCATCTGCTACTAATATATCTAACTGTCCTGAAAATGCATCTCTCCCTTCAACATTTCCAATAAAGTTTATATCAAGTTCTTCAGCTTTTTCTTTTAGTAGTTGATAGCTTTCTTTTACTAAATCATTACCTTTTGTCTCTTCTGTTCCTATATTTAATAGGCCAACTGTTGGATGTTCTATTCCAAATGTATTTCTATTATATATAGTTGCCATTTGTGCAAATTGTAGTAAATTTATTGGCTTACAATTTGTATTTGAACCACAATCTATAAGCATTAACCTTCCTTTATATGCTGGTAGTATTCCTGCTAATGCTGGTCTGTCTATTCCTTTTATTCTTCCTACTAGTAATGTTGCTCCTGTTAAAAGTGCTCCTGAATTTCCTGCAGATATAAATACATCTCCTTTTCCTTCTTTAAGTAATTTAAATCCTACTACCATTGAAGAATCTTTTTTATGTTTTATTGCTTGTGTTGGTATATCACACATTTCAATTGTTTCTGTTGTGTGATATATACTAAGTCTTGGTGATATTTCTGAAATATCATTTTTTCCATAAAACTCTTTTATTTTAGAAGCTATTATATCTTTATTTCCAACTAAGCATACTTCTGCTGATATATCTTTTATTGCTTTTATCGCTCCTTTTATATTTGCATCTGGTGCATTATCTCCTCCCATTGCGTCTAATAATATAACCATTTTTTAGTCTTCTCCTTTTACTTCTTTTCTACATATATATTGTATTTTTTATATTTTATAACTTATATTTTTTATTGTCAATCATACATATATAATTTTATAATTTATTTTTGCTTTTTTACTATCTATCCAATATATTTTGTATGATATGCAAAAATTCCTGTATATAATTACTTAAAAAGAAATTATTATATACAGGATATTTTACTTTATTCATTATCTTTATTTAATTCAACTATATGTGTTCAATATTATTCTAAATAAATAGACCTAATTCTAGCCCAAACAACTTTACCTCCTGAATATGCATATACTTTAAAATATGGCTTAAATTCACCTTTTAAATTACTTATATCCATTTCAATTAATTTTCCTGATGATGAATTAGTTCCTGGGACATCTATAATTTTTCCACCTTGCAATCCATAATAGAAATGACACCTCCAATTAGCTTCTCCATAGACTACTTGATAATCCATATCAATGTACATCTTTTTATAAGTATCTACATTCACTGTTTTATTCGAGTATAACTCTAATTCACCATATCCAACTCCTGACCTGCTACACCCATATATATACATATATTGGCTATTATCTTGATAACTTGCATCATTATTTTTAATTACTTTAAATGTATACCCTCCTGTAATATCTGTATATTTATTCCCTTTTGAATATAAATATAACCTTTCTTCTGTTTGTGTTTCTAATTCATTTGTTTCTTTCTCTATTCCTCCTTTTAATGTAATAGTACCTTTTATCTTATATTTAGTACTTCCATTCAAAGAAATACTACAATTATTGGCTGTAGTCGTTTTTATAGCTTGTCCATCTGCATAATATGTGTATTTTTCGATATTTGCTGTATCATATTTATGTAATATCTTAATTAATAATGTTTTTCCATAAACTGATACTTGTATTTCTGGACTACTTTTTATATCTTCTATATTTACTTTTTTCATTACTTCTGTACCATTATCTGCTGTTATTTTAAATATATAAGCTCCATTTTTACTAACATAATATTCCTTTTCTTCGTCACTAATATCATTAATCAATTTAGCACCGTTCATAGCCTTTATTTCAGTAATTTTTCCTTCTTTTATTGTTGCTTTTACCTTTATTTTAAATATATCTAGTTGTACATCTTCTTGTGTTTCTATTTCCACGTTTGGCTCTTCTAATATTTTATTTCTAACATCATTTATTATTAGTTGGGTATCTACTATAAATTGATAATTTGTTCCAATTTTCCTTACTATTGCATATATTGGTGTTTCTTCTGATTGCAATATATCATATTTAAGTTGTACTTCATATTTTTCTCTATTAAGTTCATTTTCTAAATCTATTAAATTGGCTGTTCTATTTTGCTCTTGTAAAATTTTTTCTTGAATATCTATTATATCTAATTCTAATTCTTCTTTCATTGCTTGCATTTCATAGTCATTCGTAGCCTCTTTTGCTTTTTTTAATATTCCATTCTCCTTTAAGCTTAAATTTATAACTATACCAGCTAAAATAATTAATAATATTATTGTTATTACAAGAGTTATTAAGGTTATACCTTTATCATGCCAATTATTTCTTGTTTTTTCATCTTTTCCTATTTTTTCATTGGTTATTCTATTTTTCATTTTCTTTTGCACTCCTCTTTTTTCATTTTGTTCATTTTTTATATAATAATATTATTCATTTATGTTATTTTCCTATATTTTACCAATAGATTATTTTTTCGTCAATATCTTTAAATTCATTTTTTCTATTTTTAACTATGCCTTTTTAATTTGGTAAAGATTTGGTAAAGATTTGGGACGCGTCCAAATCTTTACTTCTTCACAACCTATTTTATATTATTAACTCTAAGCATAAAACAAAAAATTGCTAAATGTAATTTAGCAATTTTTCGTTTTATATATTATTAACTAAGCAAGTTCGATAACTGCTCCTGCTTCTGTAAATTTAGCTTTGATTTCTTCTGCTTCTTCTTTGCTTGCTCCTTCTTTAACTGTTTTTGGAGCTCCGTCTACTAATTCTTTAGCTTCTTTTAATCCTAATCCTGTAACATCTCTTACAACTTTGATTACTTGGATTTTGTTTGCTCCTGCATCTTTTAATACTACGTCAAAAGATGATTTTTCTTCTGCTGCTGGTGCAGCTCCTCCTGCTACTGGTGCAGCAGCTGCTACTGCAGATACTCCATATTTTTCTTCAATTGCTTTAACTAATTCAGCAAGTTCAGCTACTGTTAAAGCGTCAATTTTTTCGATTAATTCTTCTATCATTTTAATTTCCTCCCTATTAGAAGTTTGAGGTTAGACGTTGGAAGTTGGCGGTTTCCAATTTTTCCATTTTTCTAACTTCTACTTCGATTATTCCTTTCTATTTTATTTTTTCTGATTTTAAAAGTTTTCTCTTTATTTCGGAGGTTATTCATTAGACGTTAAAACTTAGATTTTAAGCCTATCCATTGAAGAATTTGCTTACTCTTCCAACTTCCAACTTCTAGCTTCTAACTTCCACTTATGCATTTTCCTTTTGCATTCTAACTTGGTCTAAACCGACTGCAAGTTTTGAAATAGTTCCAAGTAATCCACCTGCAAGCATTCCAAGTAATTCTTGTCTTGATGGTAATTTTGCTAAAGTTATTAATTCTTCTACGCTTAATACTTTACCTTCAACTATTCCACCTTTTATTTTATAGTATTCATTGTCTTTAGCAAATTTGTAAATTGCTTTTAATGGATCTAAATATTCACTATCTGTTGTTATAACTGCTGTTGGCCCTTCTAGTGCTCCTTCTAAACCTTCTACACCATTTGTTTCTAAAGCTCTTCTTACTATATTATTTTTTATTACTTTGTATTCTGCTTTTGTTTCTCTTAAGCTATTTCTTAAATTAGTTACATCATCAACTGTTATTCCTCTGTAATCTGTTAAAAGTACTAAATTAGAGTTTTTAAATTTTTCTGCTAATCTACTTACTTCTTCTTCTTTTTGTTTTAATATTGCTTCACTTGCCATTTTGTTTTTCACCTCCTAGTTATAGAGTTTGGAAGTTGGAGGTTGATTTCAGAAGTTGGAGTTTAGAGGTTAGATTTTAGGTAATTTCTTCGAAGACTTACCCTATATTCTAACTTTTAACTTCTAACTTCTAATTTCAACTTCTAACTTCTAACTTCCATATAAAAAATCTAATCTTTATAGCCACATTTGGCATAAAAGATTAGATTTTTTGTAAATCTCTTTTCTTTTTATGCCTCGGTAGGTCTTACTTTTATGCCTACTTTCTTTGGCTACTATAATTATTATTTTTGGTCAATATACATTCCAGGTCCCATTGTTGTAGAAATTGCAACAGACTTAATATATTGTCCTTTAGCTGCTGCTGGTTTAGCTTTTATTATTGCATTCATTATTGTTTCATAGTTTTCAGCTAATTTTTCTGCACCAAATGAAACTTTTCCAAAACCTAAATGGATAATGTTAGTTTTGTCTAATCTGTATTCAACTTTACCTGATTTGATTTCGTTTATAGCTTTTGTTACATCCATTGTAACTGTTCCTGATTTAGGATTTGGCATTAATCCTTTTGGTCCTAATACTTTTCCTAATCTTCCTACAACACCCATCATATCTGGAGTTGCTACTATTACATCATAGTCAAACCAGTTTTCTTTTTCTATTTTTGGTATTAGTTCTTCTGCTCCTACAAAGTCTGCTCCTGCTTTTTGGGCTTCTTCAGCTTTTGGTCCTTTTGCAAATACTAATACTCTTAATGTTTTACCTGTACCATGTGGAAGTACTGTTGTACCTCTTACTTGTTGGTCAGCATGTTTTGAATCTACACCTAGTTTTACGTGTAATTCAACTGTTTCATCGAATTTAGCCTTTGGCATTTTTTCAATTACTTCTAGTGCTTCTTTTACTTCATATAATTTGTTTTTATCGATAAGTTTTAAGCACTCTTCAAATCTTTTTCCCATTTTCTTTCCTCCTTTTGGTTTTAACGAACTTTTTTAAGTTCTCCCAATTTTTAGTTTGGTTATTTGTTTAAAAATAAACATATTGTTTATTAGTCAACAACTACAACACCCATGCTTCTTGCAGTTCCAGCAACCATACTCATTGCTGCTTCTAATGATGCTGCATTTAAGTCTGGCATTTTTTGCTTAGCTATTTCTTCTACTTGAGCTTTAGTAATTGTTCCTACTTTTTCTCTGTTTGGCTTTCCTGAACCTTTTTCGATTTTTATAGCTTTTCTTATTAGTACTGCTACTGGTGGTACTTTTGTTATGAATGTAAATGATTTATCTTTGTAAACTGTTATAACAACTGGTATTATCATTCCTGGTTGATTTGCAGTTCTGTCGTTAAATTCTTTTACAAATTGCATAATGTTAACACCACTTGAACCTAATGCTGGACCTACTGGTGGAGCTGGTGTAGCTTTACCTGCTTCTATTTGTAATTTTATTAAATTACTTATCTCCTTTTCTGCCATTGTTCTTTGCACCTCCTTTAAGTTTTGATGTATATTTACATCGTAATAATTATAGATTATGTATTTAATTGGAGGTTAGAAATTGGAGGTTGGAAGTTTGAGGTTGGAGAATTAGGTAACTTCTTCGAAGCATTTACCCTATAATTCTAATTTCTAACTTCTAACTTCTATTCTAACTTCTTATTAAACTAATTTATTTTACCTATTTGTGAGAAGTCTACCTCTATTGGTGTTTCTCTTCCAAACATAGATATTGATACTTTTACTTTGTTTTTGTCTTTGTTAATTTCTTGAATAGCTCCTATAAATCCGTCAAATGAACCTCCTGTTATCTTTACACTATCGCCTATATTATAATCAAACTTAAGCATTGATACTTCGAATCCCATTTGTCTTATTTCGTCTTCTGTTAAAGCAATTGGATCTGTTCCTGAACCAACAAAGCCAGTAACGCCTCTTGTATTTCTAACTATATACCATGTATCTTCTGTTACAATCATTTTTATTAAAACATAACCTGGAAAAACTTTTTTTAAGTTTACTTTTTTCTTTCCTTCTTTTATTTCAATTTGTTCCTCCATTGGAACAACTATTTCAAAGAAGTATTCTTCAAGTTCTCTATTTTTTACTGTTTTTTCTAAGTCTGTTTTTACTTTATTTTCATAACCAGAATATGTATGTACTACATACCATTGTGGCTCTAGCTTACTATCTAGTTTTTCATTTTCTTGAGACATTTTTAAAGCCTCCTTTTTATTTACTTTTTTAAGTTTTATTACTCTACTATTTCATTTACTCCAGTTTCTTCGTTTACTATTTCATTTGTGCTTGTTTCTTCGTTTACTGAATTAGTAGTTTCTTGTATAGAGTTTGTAGTTTCAACCATTGTTTTTATTTTATCAATTCCATATGTATTTAACTTTTCAAATGTAAAGTCTAATACTAATACAATTATAGCAACTATTATTACTATTGTAATAACAGCAACTGTATTATTTACAAGTTGTTTTGGTGTTGGCCAAATTACTTTTTTTAGTTCTGCTTTAAAATCTTTAAAAAAATGTCTTTTTTCTTTCTTATTTTTATTATCTTTTGGCATTTCTTTTCCCCCTTAACAAGGCTATTAATTATTTTGTTTCTTTGTGTACTGTACGTTTTTTGCAATGTTTACAATACTTAACAATTTCTAGTCTTTCAGTATTATTTCTTTTGTTCTTTTCTGTCATATAATTTCTTCTTTTACATTCTGTACATTCTAATGTAATTTTCTCTCTTACTGCTACGGCCATTTAAAACACCTCCAATGCCTATTTTTTGTTTATTTTTTTATTGTTTAACTACTTTAAAAAGCATATGCATTCCACATATGCTTTTTCATTTTAACATAGTTTTACAATAAAGTCAAATAAAATGATACATTTTTTTAATTTTTTTATATAGAATTCATAAGTTTTGGTATAATTTGTTTCTTTCTAGATAATATTCCGCTTCTATATATTCCTTGATAGATATCTTCTAGTTGCATTGCACTTTGTAAAATGCCTTTTGCACTTTCAGTATATAACACATAAGAACCTTTTTTTACTATATCTGTTAAATACATTATTAATACAAAATATCCTTTCTCTTCTTTTATTTTTTCCATTTGTGCTATATATTGCTCTTTTTCTTCTAAAATTTCATTAGCTGATAATGTTAATACTTGTGAAACTGCTATTTTTTTATTGTCTATTTGAAATACTTTTAGGTCTTTTGTTATAATTTCTTCTTTTGTTTTTCCTTCTATTTTAGTTCCCTCTTTAAACATTTGTTTTACATATTCTTCTTTATTAATTCCTGCTATTTTCTCTAAATCGCTTGCAGCTTCTATATCTATTTTTGTTGTTGTGGGACTTGTAAAGTTTAAAGTATCTGATACTATTCCTGAAAACATTATTCCTGCTATATTACTTGGAATTTCTATTCTTGATTCTTTATACATCATATATATTATTGTATTTGTACTTCCAACACTCATATTTCTAAAATTAATTGGTTTTGTTGTTGAAATACTTCCTATTTTGTGGTGATCAATTATTTCTAGTATCTCTGCTTCTTCTATTCCCGTAACACTTTGTTCTATTTCATTATGGTCTACTAATATTACTTTTTTGCTATTTTTTTCTTTTATATCAGTTATTCTAATTAGTCCTTCACATTTTCCTTTTTCATTTACTACTGGATAATTATTATATCTTTTTTTTGTACTCATTTGCAATAATACATCTAAATCATCTTTTTTATTTACACTTTCTATTCTTGAGTTATCTATTAATTTTTTTACATAGTTACTTAATCCTATTAATTTTGCAGTATAAAAAGCGTCATATTGGGTAGCAATTATATTTACTTTATTCTCTTTAGCTTTATTTAATTGTTCTTCTGATAATTTATGGCCACCTATTACTACTAATAATTTTATTCTATTACTTATTGCATAGTCTATAACTCTATTTCTATTACCTACTATTAATATCGTTTCAGAATCCATTTCTATATTAGTTAATATTGTTTCACTTCCATAACTTGCAACTACTATGTTTCCGTTTATTTCTTCATCTATTTTTATTATTTCTTCTGCTTTTAAAGTTTCTAATATGTTTTTATATGAGGTTTCTATTTTATCAAATTTTCCACTTATTAACTCATTTGCTATTGCTTTTAAAGTAAGCAGTCCTAATAATTTCTTGTTTTCTGAAGTTATTGGTATCGCTGTTACCGATTTTTTTCTTATTTCTTCATATGCCCTTAATATACTTACATTCTCCTTAGCACAAAAATTCTTATAATAATCAATATCTTCTATTTTTATTTTTACATCATTCAAAAATTCTGGAATGTCAATATTAAAATGTTTTAGCACAAACTCTGTTTCTGAATTTAAGCTATCTAATATTACAGGTTTTGTATTAAATCCTTGCTTATTTTTTAAGTATGAAAGTGCTATCGCTGATGTTACTGAATCTGTATCTGGATTTTTATGTCCGAATATATATGTTTTTTTCATTTTATTTTACTCCCCTTTCTCTCTCTTATGTTTACTTAACTTTAAATATTACTACAATTTTCGACATTTGTCAAATGTTTTATGGCGATTGCTTAAAAATTTGAAAGTATTTAAATTGTAGTATTATTACTATATTGTGAATGTTTTTATATTAGTTTTTTGAATTAATTGAATTTGTATTAAATTTAAAATTTTCATTTTTGTTATTTTTAAAATTATAACTTTCCTGTAATATAAAAAAGAAAGAAAAACAAATTTTCTTTCTTTTCTATATAGCAACTTTCTATTTCGATATATATTTATTTAGTATTGACCACATTATTTCATGACAATTTTTTACTTCTACCATTTCCTCTGTATTGTCTTGAAATTTGCATACAATAAATGGTACATCTCGTTGCTCATTTCTATCTTTATCAATCTCTATACATTCCAAATTTGGAATATATTCTAATATTTTTGTAGAAATTTCATTATCCAAATCAAAGCTAGCTTTTACTGCCTCCATTAAATTTTTAAATAGCTTCCGATCTACTTCGTTTTTACTTTTCTTACCTTTCTCCTTGCAAATGAACATGATTTTTTCTTCCATACACTTACCTCCTTATTTATTTAATACTTTACGCCTGATGTAATTGTAAAATACTTGTCCATAAATTCTTTAAATTCCATCCTACTTTTACGCAATTTTTGTTTATTATAGTTTGTATTAAAGTTCTCGTATACGGTATCTATACATGTAATAAATTTCACATAATATTTTACTATTATCTTACATAATGGAATTATATCTAATTTAATGTTATTAGTATTAACAATAAATTTTTCTTCCATAAATTGAATAGATATCTTACCTTTTTCTGGTGGTGATATTTGTAAGGAATTAACTAGTTCAAGTGCATCTTTAATTATAGCTTTCTGATTTTTAAGGGCCCTTTTACTTAAATTTTGAAGTAATAATTTTTGTTTCAAAAGTATATGCGATAATTCTCCAATAAATTCTATCTCTTTTTCCATTTTCCAAAATGACCTTAACTCAAATGGAATAGTTATTTGGTTTGTGCCATTTTTAATTACATTTTGTTCATTATATAGCTGTACCAAAAAACATGCTGGCACTATATTTAATCTGTTTCTTTTATTAAATACCTCTTCTATATAATTTCCTAATTTGTCACTAAAAAACCTAAGTGTTGCCTCTTTTATCATAATAGTTACATGTTCATATTCTGGATTGTCGGCTCTTCCGTCAATATTTGGCTTACTTATACTCCGCCTCCTAAGCTCCTTAAAGTCCATTTCTTTTTGTTCAGCACTTGTTAAGCCAAATATTATATTTTCCGTATTCTGCCACTTTTGAATATTTCTCACTTTCATTTCCTCCTTAAAAAATTATTTTTGGAGCTCTTATAGTTATTTTATACATAGTGCATTATATATAATTTATGTTAATTTGTCAATCTAATTTTCTATTTTTCCTTAGATTTACTTTCTTTTTTTATTTTTTTGAACAGAATATCCAAATTTTCCAATCTTTTTACCTAAAGAATAGTATCCACCATTTGCATATGCTATTAAATTACATTTGCTAATATCAAATGCACCTTTCTCATCTATATATTCACTTGATGCATCTATTGATAATACTTCTGCTACAAATACATGATGACTACCAAGTTCCTTTATTTCTTTTACTTTACATTCTACTGATACTGGACTTTCTTTTATTAATGGACATTTTACATGTTTTGCCTTTTCTTTTGTTAAATGCATTTCTTTAAATTTATCATACTCTTTACCGCTTCTTACTCCACACCAGTCTGTAGCAAATACTAATTTCTCATTTGTAAGATTTATTACAAATTCTCCTGATTCTTTTATTAAATTATATGAATACCTTTCAGGCCTAACTGATATATAGCACATAGCAGGATTTGTATTTAATATTCCTGTCCATGCTACTGTCATTATATTAGATTTTTCCATATTTCCTGAAGTTACCATCACCGCTGGTATTGGATATATAAATGTTCCTGCTTTCCATTCTACTTTTGACATTTTAATTTCCTCCTTATCTTTCTTGTATTATATCATAAAGGATAAGTAATCTTCAACTTAATTACTTACCCTACTTGTAATACAAATAATTTTAAACTTTCTTTCGAGTCAATACAATCCCAACAATTGATACAATAAGGATAATTGGTGCTATTCTAACAAATAGCCATTCACAAGAATGAAAAGCAACTCCTAAAATAGCATTTTCAGGCTTATTATAATCCCAATTAAAATAAGGTGCATTTAACAAGAATAAAGAGATGAAAATTATCATTATGATTGCAGATAATAAAATTAGTATCCAATGAATCATTTTTCTTTTTGCATTATTCCTTTTCAATAGTTGTAAGTTTATTATCTCTAATTTTTCAGAAATTGCTTTCAAATCATCTACTTTAGACTCTGAGATATTTTCTCCAAGCAAAGTGCTTACTGGCGTTTCAAAAACCTCTGATATTGAGACTAGCATTTCCGAATCAGGAACTGACAGTCCTTGCTCCCATTTAGAAATTGTTTGTCTTACTACATTTAATTTGATAGCAAGTTCTTCTTGTGAAAGTCCTTTTGATTTTCTTATTGATTTAATATTTTCTTTTAACATTTTGAACAACTCCTTTCTTTACAAACTATTATATAAAGAATAGTCCGTTGCTACAAGCAATGCTTATTAACATTCAAGATTTATA
>JAAVYV010000034.1 GCA_022791325.1 Clostridia bacterium | reverse complement strand
TTATTTTTATTTTTTATTTTTATTTTTTATTTTTATTTTTTATTTTTATTTTTTATTTTTATTTTTTATTTTTATTTTTTATTTTTATTTTTTATTTTTTATTACTTATTTATATCTTATTATATATTTTTAGAATCTCTTGTGTATATGTTCCTTTTTCATTATAAACAAATAATGGCTTTTCTAATTTTAAAAATCTATTTGCATTTTTTACTGCTTTAATTAAAACTAATTTAGGTTCTTTATCTTTATTAGAATAAACAAATTTTATATTCTTAGGCTCTAATTTATTATTTCTTAATTCATATATAATATCTACTAATCTTTCTGGTCTATGTACCATATATAATGCCCCTTTATCTTTTAACATTTTAAAACTTATTTTTATAAAATCTGATAAATTAGCTGTTGTTTCATGCCTTGAAATATATTTATATTCATTATCATTTATCTTTCCAGTATTTTGACTTTTATATGGAGGATTTGTTACAATGCTATCAAATGAATTTATTTCAAAAATATGCTCTAAATCTTTAATATCTGAATTAATTATTTCTATCTTAGAATTTAATTTATTCAATATAACACTCCTATTTGCCATATCTGCAATGTCCTTTTGCAATTCAATTCCATATATTTTTGATAACTTCGTTTTTTCACTTAATAAAATGCTTAATATTCCTGTTCCTGTTCCTAAATCTAATACCTTACTATTATCTCTAATTTCTTTTGCAAAGTCTGAAAGTAATACACTATCAATTCCAAAACAAAATCCATCTTCTTTTTGTATTATTTTTAATCCCTTAAATTCCAAGTCATCTATTCTTTCACTTTGTTTTAATAAATTTTCCATCTCAATTTTTTCCTTTTATTATATTTTTATATTTCTTCTATTATTATACTATACTTTTTCTAATCTTTCATCATTATTTGTTAATTTATTATTTTAATATTTTTCATTTTGGATATTATATTTTGACTTTATCATTTTCTAAAAATTATTTTATTTTTATATATTATCACTTTTTTTAATTATACATATAATATATTAAAAGGAGATATTATGAAAATAAATAAATTTGAAAAAAAACAAATTAATCTTAATAATAATTATTATATAAATAAAAAAGATAATTGTAATAAATTTAATTTGGATTCTTTGTATGAAATTGAACACTTTTTATGTACTCTAAGAAATACATGCAAATGTATAGATTTATATAAATTTTTGAAATAAAAATATTCAAAATTAATTATAAATATATTTTTAACTAATTTTGAATATTTTATATTATTATAATTTTATTCTCTATAAAAGACTTTATCAAATTTAACCTTTTCATCAATGAAAGATTTATTTTCTTCTCCATTTATTATTATTTTTACTCCATTTATTTCTGTTAATTCTGTTACTGTATTTACTATTGAGTTAATAGTTATTTTTTCTTCTTTTTCTCCATTTTTATGATTTTTTATAAAATCTTCTGAGAAGTCTATTATCAATACATCTGACTGTTTTTCTAATTTATTTATTTTTGTTCCTTCTGGAATTGTCTTTTCTAAATTTGTACTTTTTGGACCTTCTATTAACATTTCTAATATTTCTTTATATGGATTATCTAATAACTCCTTTACATCTATTAGCCTTGCTTCTGGTGCCACTAATTCCCCTGATTTAAAATATAACGAAACCATTGTCTGTCTCATTTGCTCTTCTGATATTTCCTCTTGAGGTGTATATTCCGTTATTTCCTCTTCTTTATCTTGAATAATAAAATAATATACTCCAAAAGTAACTCCAATTATTAAACATATAATTATAGAAATAGTAATAATTCTTCTCATCTTTAACTATCCTCTCCTTTACTTATTCTTTTGTTTAATAATATTTAAGACAAGTCTATTTTAGAACTAATATTATCTTTTATTACTATTTATATCTATCTTTTTATTAACATCACGTTGTATTACAATACTTCTATATATTATTTAATTAATATTAATGATAAATTAGAATTATAATTTTGAAAAAATTAATTTTAATTTATTTAAAAATACAAATGCCTTATAATTTGCAAAAATTAAATATTTTTTATAAATTATAAGACACTTTTTATATTATTTTATAATATCTTTTATTTCTTCTATTTTTGCTCTTGCTTGTATATATCCTAAATTATATAAATAATCTATTTTCTTTTTATCCAACAAATGTATATCTTTCGTTTTTATTTTTATTAAGTAATCTGCCCCATCTAATTCATAATTTGAAAGCTCATGACTTAATATATCTATAGACTTCGTTGCTACGTCAATGATATTTAATTCCTCTTTCTCTTTTATTTCATTCTCAAATACAATAGATATTACTTTTTCAGCTCCATTTTGTTTTAATTCTTTCCAAGGTACATTTTCACGTATTCCACCATCTATTAAAAAAGTATCATTATATTTTACTGGCGAAAATATCCCTGGATAGCTACAACTTGCATGTACTGCTTTACCTATATTAATATCATTTACATATATAATTTTATCCGAATATGTATCTCTATTTTCTATAGAACTAAAAACATATACTTTGCCATCACATAAATCTACACTAGGTATTAGTAATTTCCTTTGTATTTGATTTATATTGTTTATATGCTTTTTCATACATTCTCTATTAACTAATCTTTCTATTGTTTTACCACTATTTAATCCAGTAATGGTTATTTTTCCTTGCAAAATTAATCCTATTATTAGTTTAAAAATATTCTTAACTTCTATATAATTTATTTTATTTATGTATTTTTTAAATATTTTATAAATATCATTTGAATTATACCCTATACTATATAAAGTAGCTATAATACTTCCAGATGAACTACCTGATATGTATTCAAATTCTATTCCTTCTTCTTCAAATGCTTTTAATGCTCCTATATGAGCTGCTCCTTTTATTCCACCACCAGCAAAACAAATTCCGTTTTTTCAATATTATCACCCATTGTATAATATGTATTGTCAAATAAAAACGTAACTAATTCTATTAATTAGTTACGTTTCTTATTTTTATAAATTAATATTTCTATATTTTACAAATGCTATTATTGCAATTACTGTTACTATTGAAATACCAGCTATATATGTGGCTATATTTTCTCCTGTTTGTGGTAGTCTTCCTGTTGTGCCTCCATTATTTGTATTTGTTTTGGTTGTATTAGTTAAATTACTATTTAATGTATTTGTTTTTGTTGTATTAGTTACTTGGTTTGTTACTTCATTATTTACTATGTTATTTACCACAGGATCTTCTACTACCTCATTTGTTACTTCATTAACTATTTCATTTACTACTGGTGGTTTTTCAGTACCTGTAGCTTTTGGAATAGATACACTAACTTCTTGTATTTGTATATCTCCAGTTCCTCCAAATTCTACTGCTCCACCAGATGCACTTATATTTTTAATCTTTATAGTTGCTTTATCTACGTTTGCACTTTCTTTTGCTCTAAATGATATTTTCAATACATCACTTGGTGTCTTTACTTTTGAAGATTTTAGTAATGTAAATTCTCCCGAATCCTCATTATATGCTCCAACTTTCCATTTATTTAAAGTTTCTATATTATCTTCTGTTATTTCATCAAATATATTTTTGTCATATTCTACTGTTGCTACAACAGCATCTATTCCATCTCCTGCATCTATATTAGTTATTTTTAATGTTACCTCTACTACTCCTCCTGGTTTAATTTGAGATGTAGTTGTTAAACTCATAGTTGTAGAAAAAGCGTTTACTATTTGTGTGTAGCTTAACATAACTACTAATAACATTAAGATCAAAAATATTTTATTTTTTAATATTGTCTTCATATTATAACTTTCTCCCTTCTTCTTATGTTCTTTATTTATTTACTATTTATTGTTTATACATTTTATAACCTATCTATACTATAACCTTAAATTTTTTATTTGTCAATATTTATTGCAATATTATATAAAATGTAAAATTACTGTAATATTTGTTTTATATTGTACCATTTCTTCTTATTTATATGATTTGTATTTTATCTATTTTTACTCATATTTTTTATAAAAAATATATTTTCTATTTGGAAATTTTTAGTATTTAATTTAAAAAAATAAAAAAACTATTGACATATATATTCTTCAATAAGATTTTCATTATATAAAAAACAAGAATAAAATTTTCTAAGCTTATTCTTCTCTAAGAAAATCTAATTCTCCATAACCATCTTCTAAGGAAACTCACCACTAACGTGGATGACTTTCTTAAGAATATAAAAAAACATAAAGCATTTCATATAATATACTTTATGTTTTTTTGGCGGAAGCTGAGGGATTTGAACCCTCGCGGCCCTTGCGAACCCTAACAGTTTAGCAAACTGTCCCCTTCAACCACTTGGGTAAGCCTCCAAATATTTAATATTTAGTTGTATATGTCAAGCATATCAAGCATTTATAGAAAATATGGAAGTCAGATTTTGTTCTAACTTCCTATTATTCTATTGGCGCAGAGGGTGGGATTCGAACCCACGGTAGGCTATTAACCTACGCCAATTTTCAAGACTGGTGCCATAAACCAACTCGACCACCTCTGCATATGTTACTTAAGCTTTGCTAGTAACAGTATATATATTAACACATTTAGACTAATGTTGTCAATAGCAATTTTTGGATTTTTATATATTTGATAATCATTTAATTTACTTTTATTAATTTATTAAACAAATTAGCTACTCTTCTGTACTTTTCTTCATATAAATTTAAATATAAATTCATTGTTATTACTACATTACTATATCCTAATCTTTGTGATATTTCCTTTGATTATATTCCTAATTTTACTAGTAAATAAACATGTGAATGTCTTAAATCATGTAAATGTACAATTGACAATTTATTAATTTCTATCTTTTTAATAATAAATTTTATAATTACTTATGCTATAATCTATTTTTATTTGTTTCATCTTAAAGTTTTTAATTATCTTTTTTATAAAAATCTCTAAAATTCATTTACATAATTGTTAAAATATGATATATTTAACATATCCTTTATTTAGGATATGTTTTGTAACCATTAAAATAATAATTTATTTTAGTTTAGGAGGTAATATCTATGATTAGTGTATTTATTTTTCCATTAATTTTAATTTTTGAGTTTTCGCTTTTTATATTAATACCTTTTATTTTATCACTAATTAATGAACCTTATATGTTAGAAAAAAAAGAAGTATTACGGAATATTAAAATATTTGTCTTTAGCTTTATAACTTTAATTCTTATTTTGTGGGGATTGTCTCAATTTATATTTTTTGGAGCAACTCTGAAATTTAGCTTTTTGGCACTCCTCCCTATATTTGGTATATTTTTGATTGTTTATTGTTCTAAATTAGACTCCTTCTGTCCTTTCTATATTTTGTTTATTCAAATACTCTTATGTTTGTTCTTTGTATGTATTGGAAACTGTAAAGTAATTAGAGAGGAAGAATTTTTAAGTAGATCCGATATTATATATTACGAAAAAACATCGATATCCGAAGTTACTGGTAATGCTTCAAAGCTAACAACAAATTTTATAGATATTCATCGCTTTTCAGATTCTAAGACACATTCAGAAAAAACGTTTAATTCAAACGATTATACTATAGAAATTTACCATGATGTGGACGATAATAATGAATATTATGAAATTTATAACCAAAAACTATGGCAACAATTACATGGTTTAGGTTGCCAATACGATATTTCCTATGGGAAACATTTAGTAAAATTCCACGTGAAATAAGTATCATATAGAGAATATTTTACCATAACTAAGGTAAAATATTCTCTATCTTTTTGTATTATATACATTTCTACAAAATAACTATTATAGTTTTATTTTTTAATAACATATTCTTTATTATTTACTAATAGCTTTTTGTATTGCTTCTATTTCTTCTTCTGACAATGTATATGTTGACTTTCCATCTTTTACTGGTTTAGCATATATATTTGACATTTCTCTTGAGTATATTCCATTTAATACTATTCCATCATTATATTTATCTAAAATGGCTAATGTAAAACTTAGGTCACTTCCTGTATCTTTAAATGCACTATATCTTACAAGTCCTATCTTTTGTATACAAGTATTCATATTTTCGTCTAATTTATTGCAATAATCTTTTATTTCTTCTTGGTTTTCTTCTACTTTTTCTACAGTATCAATATATTTTTTTAATATTTCATCTATTTGTTCTCCTTTCCCCAGTTTTTTCATAAATTGTTTATAACTTTTTCTTAATTTAGATAATTTCATACTATTTGTAATATATAATAATAGTAGTAATATTATGCCTAATAATATTATTATTAAAAATAAATCTGTTTTCATAAAATTTAATATACTTTCCATTTGTTTTTTTCTCCTTTTCTATTTTATAAGTTATTCTTTATGCTTTTCGGTTCAATTTAGTAAATTATTGTTGGTATTTCTAATTAAGACTCTTTAAATTCTTTTAATTTGTACTTTTAATGGCTTTCTTATATTTAATATTTCCCTATTTTATCTTTTAAAGAGCATATATTTTTTATACATATATGCTCCGTTTAATTTCTACTTTTTTATTTATTTATTAACTCTAAAAGCCTCTCTAATTCATCATTTGTAGAGTATTTTATAATTATTTTACCACTTCTAGCTCCTGCATCTAATTTTACTTTTGTTCCGAAAAAGCCTTGGAACCTATCTTCTATATCTTTATATATTGCTGAATATTTCTTTTTTTCTTCTTTTGTTTTCTTTTCAGCTACTTTTCTATTTTTTATGGTTTGTTCTATATCTCTTATAGATCTTCCAGTTTCTATCACTTTTAAAGCTATTTCATATTGTTCTTCTGGATCAAATGCTAAAAGTGATCTACAATGCCCTTCTGAAAGTTTTCCCTCTAAAGCTAGCTCTATAACTCTTTGATCTAAATTTAATATACGTAAACAGTTTGTTAATGTACTTCTATTTATTCCCATTATATCTGCTAAAGCTTGTTGCGTTATTCCATATTCGTCTATTAATTGCCTAAAACCTCTTGCTTTTTCAATTGGATTTAAATCTTCCCTTTGTATATTTTCTATTAATGCTATCTCTTTATTTTTTCTTTCGTCATTTTCCCTTACTATACATGGAACTTCTGGAAGTCCAGCTTTTTTAGCTGCTCTCCATCTTCTTTCACCTGCAACTATTTCATAAAAACCATCTTTTTTAGTTACTATTATTGGCTGAATTATTCCATATATTTTTATTGATTCTGCAAGTTCTTCTATCGCCTCACTATCAAATTTTCTTCTTGGCTGATTTTTATTTGGTTCTATATCTATTATTTTTATCTTTTCTACTAATTCGCCTTCTATTTTTTGCTCTTTTTTATCTTCTTTTTCATCTTCAATAACTAGTTTATCAGTAAATAATGCATCTAAACCTTTCCCTAGTCCTGTATTTTTAGCCATTTAACCATCTCTCCTTAATATTAATTTTGTTCATTTTTCTTTATAAATTCTTTAACAAATTTATCATAAGATTTTGCACCTTTTGATTTTGGGTCATATACTGATATTGGCATTCCATAACTTGGTGCTTCACTTAATTTTACATTTCTTGGTATTACTGTTTTATAAACCTTATTTTCAAAGTATTTATTTACTTCCTTTACAACTTGATTTGATAAGTTTGTCCTAATGTCAAACATTGTTAACAAAGCTCCTTCTATCGTTAAATCTTTATTTAAGTGTTTTTTTACAAGGTTTATTGTATTTATAAGTTGTCCTAGTCCTTCAAGTGCATAGTATTCACATTGTACAGGTATTAATACACTATCTGAAGCTGTAAAAGCATTTAACGTAATTAGTCCTAGAGATGGTGGGCAATCTATTATAATATAATCATAATTGTCTTTTTGACTATTTGTTTTTTCTTTTAATCTATGCTCTCTAGACATCATAGAAACAAGTTCTACTTCTGCTCCAGCTAAATTTATATTAGAAGGACATACATCTAAGTTTTTAACTTTTGTTTGTATTAATGTATTCTCTATTTCTACATCATTAACAAGAACATCATAAATAGAAAAATTAACATCTTTATCAATTCCTAAACCACTAGTTGCATTTCCTTGTGGGTCAGCATCCATTAATAAAACTTTTTTACCTTTTTTAGCAAGTATTGTGCTTAAATTGACTGCTGTTGTAGTTTTCCCTACTCCACCTTTTTGATTTGCTACTGATACTATTTTACCCACTTTTAATTACCTCCATCATTTTTTATTGATATAATTATTTTATAGAAATATACAAAAAAAGTCAATAAATTTTATAACATTTACTGACTTTTTTTGATATTTTAATTATATTACTCTTACTTATAGAAAAAGTAATGTATTATAATATAAATTAATTTAATATCAATATTTAATATATTAATAATCCTCTTTTTTCTCATATCATCTTTTATTTTTACTATTTTATAGTTTTATACTTAACCATTTGATAATGAAAATTCGTTTCACCAGATTTCTCAAATCCTAATCTTTCATATAATATGCCAACTGGATTTTGTTTAAAGTATTGTATTTCTATATTTGTATTAGAGTATTTTTCTAATATACCTTTTAATATTTTAGTTCCAATTCCTTTATTTTGATATTCACTAATAATACAAATATTTCCTATTTCATAATTACCGTTTTTTAGTATTTCCCCATTATAAAATCCTATATCTTTATTATCATACTGTATTATATAAGCATTTTCTTTTACTTGATTTATAAAATTTTCAAAGTATTTTTGTTGATCTTTTTCTACCCATGACCCCCAACATTCTTCTACATATTTTTTATATGCATTCTTTTTTATTTCATAAACAAACATATAATCATTATTTGTATACTTTCTTAATTTTATATATTCAGTCATTATTTTTTCTCCTTTCATTATAATATAAATAATTATAATATTGGCTCTTTCGTAGCCATACCAGCTTTTCTAGGGTATTTACTAGGTGCACTCTTTACTTTTTTTACTATCACAATATTTCTTTCTATATCACTATCAGGTAATATAATTTTTTCTACTTTCTCTATTTTACCACCTAATATTTCTAAAGCCTTACTTGCACTTTCTATTTCTTCTTTTACATTAGAACCTTTCATACAAATACATATTCCACCTATTTTTACTAATGGTAATAAATATTCTAATAAAATATTTAAACTAGCTACTGCTCTTGATGTAGCTATATCAAATCGTTCTTTATTATTTCTTCCGAAATCTTCTATTCTTGAATGAATAGTATTTATATTGTTCAATTGCAAACTATTTATTACTTCATTTAGAAAATTTATTCTTTTATTTAATGAATCTACTAATGTATAACTTGCTTTACTATTTATAATGTTTAATGGTATGCCTGGGAAACCTGCTCCTGTACCTACATCTACTATTTTCTTGTTATCTTCTATATATTTTATAATAGTAGCAGAATCAACAAAATGCTTTAATATTACTTCTATTGGCTCTGTAATAGCTGTTAAATTAATTCTTTCATTCCATTCTAATAATAAATTCATATAATTGTAGAATTCTTCTATTTGTTTATCTTCTAATTTTATATTAATTAATCTTAGTTTTTCTTTTAATTCATTTGAAAATTCCTGTATTTTCATTCTTTCTCCTTCTTCATACTTTTTAATGTAAATCCTTCGAAGATTGGTCGATTAATAATCGTCCCAACATCAAATTAAATTTAATAAACCTGTTCCAAATTGTTACATATATCCCAATAGAGACTTCACCTAATTGGATTATATTATTTTTTTAATGTCTCTAAATATATTAATAATACTGATATATCTGCTGGTGAAACTCCTGATATTCTGGATGCTTGTCCTACATTGTTTGGTCTTATTTTATTTAATTTTTGTCTTGCTTCTAATCTTAACCCTTTTATATCTTCATAATTAATTTCTTTTGGTAATAATTTTGCTTCTAATTTTTTAAATTTCTCTACTTGTTCTGCTTGAAGTTTTATATATCCTTCATATTTAAGTTCTATTCCTACTTCCTTTTGCACTTGTTCTTCTAAATTTGGTCTTTCTTCATCTATTTCTACCAGTTCTTCATATGTTAGTTCACTTCTTTTTACTAAATCTGCTAGCTTAACTCCTGTTGTAATTTCAGAAGAATTAAATTTTCTTAAAAATTCATTTACTTTTTCAGTAGGTTTTATTGTTTTATTTCTTACTCTTTCTATTTCTTCTTCTATTTTTCTTTTTTTATTTAAAAACTTTTCATATCTTTCATCACTTACTAGGCCTACATTATGACCTATTTCTAAAAGCCTTATGTCAGCATTATCTTGTCTTAATAAAAGCCTATATTCTGCTCTTGATGTCATCATTCTATATGGTTCATTAGTTCCTTTTGTAACAATATCATCTATTAAGACTCCTATATATGCCTGTGACCTATCTAATATAACTGGTTCTTTTCCTTGCAACTTTAAACTTGCATTTATTCCTGCAATTAAGCCTTGGCAAGCTGCCTCTTCATAACCAGAAGTTCCATTTGTTTGACCTGCAAAAAATAGTCCATCAATTTTTTTATATTCTAATGAAAGTTTTAAATCTGAAGGGTTAATACAATCGTATTCAATAGCATATGCTGGTCTTGTAAATTCTGCATTTTCTAAACCTGGTATAGTTCTATACATTGCTATTTGTACATCTTCTGGAAGTGATGAACTCATACCCTGAATATACATTTCATCAGTATTTCTTCCTATTGGCTCTACAAAAATTTGGTGTCTTTCTTTATCTGCAAATCTAACAACTTTATCTTCAATAGATGGGCAGTATCTAGGCCCTGTTCCTGTTATTTCACCACCATATAATGGTGACCTATGTAAGTTTTTTCTGATAATATCATGTGTTTTCTCGTTTGTATATGTTAAATAACATGGTAGTTGCTCTACATTAGAGTCAATTTCATCTTCAAAAGAAAATGCCTCTGGCCTTTCATCTCCTTCTTGTATTTCCATTTTTGAAAAATCTATACTATTTTTATTAATTCTAGCAGGAGTTCCTGTTTTAAATCTAACAAGTTCTACTCCCTCTCTTTTTAAAGCTTCTGATAGTTTATTTGCTGGGAATACCCCGTCAGGGCCACTTTCAAAAGATGTTTCACCAATATATATTTTTCCTTTTAGATATGTACCTGTGGCAACTATAATACTATCAACTTCATATATAGCACCTATATTAGTTTCTAAACTTTTAACTTTACCTTGTTCTATAGTTATATCTACTATTTCTGCCTGTTTTAGATATAAGTTTTCTTGTTTTTCTAATGTATGCTTCATTTCAGCTTGGTACTGTTTTCTATCTGCTTGTGCTCTTAAAGAATACACTGCTGGTCCTTTTGAAGTATTAAGCATTCTAAGTTGAGTAAAAGTCTTATCAATATTTTTACCCATTTCACCACCAAGGCAATCTATTTCTCTTACTAAATGACCTTTTGAGCTTCCTCCTATGTGTGGATTACAAGGCATATTTGCAACTGCTTCTAATGATATAGAAAACAATAATGTTTTCATTCCCATTCTAGCTGCTGCTAATGCTGCTTCGCACCCTGCATGTCCTGCTCCAATAACTGCTATATCATATTTTCCTGCATTATATTTCATTTATTTTTCCTCCTCTTCCCATTGGGGACGTTTCCTAATGGGAAATCTGTCCCTTTTAGGAACTTATTTATCTGATATTTCATATATTTTAATTTTCTTATTTGTAAAATATATAATTTGTCATTATTTATATTCCTTATTATTACATTCTAGTTTGTTGTTCAACTACAACATTTCTGTTCGATGTTTCACGCAAACTTTTCTAGTTTTGTGTGAAACTAATAATATGTGTTCGCTAAACCTTTTTGACAATTTTATATTTGAATACATATTAAAATAAACGTTTAAAAATATTTGTCGTATTTTGTCGAATGTATTTCTTAGTAGTCAATTTGTGAAACATTTATTGTATTTTTTTATATTTAATATTATTAATTTTAGAGTTCTATATTGAACATTGTATATAAATATATATATTTTTTTATTTATATTTATTTTTATATAACTTCCGTAATCGTAAAATATAGAGTAGCGCGAAGGAGGTTTAATTTATTTTTTTAAAATTCTATATTCCGTTAAGGCGGTGGGGACCGCTTACTCTAAGTTAAATATGTAGTGGAATGAAATGTAACGGAATATTTTACTTAGAGTTGAGTTAAGAGGCTAGGAATTAAATTTTAAAAAAATAAATTAAACCTCCTGGGAGCGGCCCATTTTACACCATTTATCTTATTAGCGAGTAATTCAGTAAATTTTAATAAGTATTCCTTACCAATTAATCTCCTACATCTTTAATTAATTTTTAATAATATTCAATCTCTTTTTATTGTTGTCAAAATCAAATTTAAATACTTTTTCATTTTATAATATAAAACTAATCATTTATATTATAAAAACCTCTTGTTTTAAATCCTCACGCTCTCATTTTTATCTACTTCCCTAAACAAAACTTAGAAAAAATTTCATTAATTATATCTTCGCCAACATTATCTCCTGTAATTTTTCCTAAATCCTCCAAAGTTTCTTTAATAGAAATCGAAATTATATCAATAGGTAAATTTAAATTTATTGCATTAATAGCTTCATTTATATTTTTTATAGAATTTGTAATTTGATTTTTATGTCTTATATTTGTTACTAAATTTCCACTATCAATATCTATTTCTTTAATATTAAACATTTTTTCAATTTCTTTGTATAATTCTTCTATACCATCTCTATTTTTTGTAGATATTTTTATTACTTTTTTATTTGCATTTATGATATTTTCATTTTTTTCTAAATTATTTTCTTTTAAATCTATTTTATTTAATAATATAATTGCATTTTTATTTTTTACTAGATTTAATATTTTTAAATCTTCTTCATTTAATTCTTTAGTATTATCTATTATTGCCAATATTAAGTCTGCATCTTCTGCAACTTTTAATGCCTTTTCTACACCTATTTCTTCTATTTTATCAAAAGTTTTTCTTATTCCTGCTGTATCTATTATTTTTAAAGGTATTCCTTTAATTGTTACTAATTCTTCTATTGTATCTCTTGTAGTTCCTTCTATATCACTAACTATAGCTCTTTCTTCTTTTAATATAGTATTTAATAAAGAAGATTTCCCTGCATTTGGTCTTCCTATAATAGCTGTTTTAATTCCTTCTTTTAATACTTTTCCACTATTAAAACTTTCTTCTAATATTTCTAATTTACTTTTCACATTCTCCAATAATTTGATAGCCTTACTATTTGTAACTTCTTCTATATCATACTCGGGGTAATCAATTGAAGCTTCAATATCTGCCATTATATCTAATAGTTCATGTCTTATTTTCCCTATATTTTCAGATAAGTAACCTTGTAGCTGATTTATAGAAGCCTTTGCTTCTTTTTCTGTTTTACTATTAATTATATCTATAATAGATTCAGCTTGAGATAAGTCTATTCTACCATTTAAAAATGCTCTTTTAGTAAACTCCCCTGGCTCTGCTAGTATTGCTCCATTTTTTAAACATTCCTCTAATATCCTCTTTTCTACAACCATTCCCCCATGAGAATTTATTTCACACATATTCTCTCTTGTATAACTTTTAGGATTTTTAAAAAATGATACTAATACTTCATCTATTATCTCATTTGTTTTATTATCTATAATATATCCATACTGAATTGTATAACCTTTTATTTTTTCTATATTTATTTTATTATTTTTACTTGTTCTAAATATTTTTTCTAAAATATTAAAACAATTCTCTCCACTCATTCTAATTATTCCAATTCCGCCATTGCCTGTAGCCGTAGAAATTGCTGCGATTGTTTCCATTTTTTATTCCTTTCTTTTTGGAAGTTGGAGGTTAAAAGTTGGATGTTGGATTTTAGTAATTTCTTGGTAGTATTTTTTCAACTTCTTATCTCTAACTTTATTTATTTTTTATTTTCTTTTATATTATAATGTATTTATTATATATTATCAATATTTATGTTCACTATATTTATATTTTTTATCATAAATACAAAAGCCATGAGTTTCAAAATTGAAATTCATGGCCTTTATATTACTTAGAATTTTTCTTCATCGTCATCACAATCGTTATAATCTGTACATTCTTCATATTCATTTGGAGTAATTAAAGCTGGAATTAAAAATGCTAATAAGCAAAATGCATTTTTAGTTTTAATAATTCCTGTAATAACTGCTGCAGATACAGCTGTCCAAATAGCTACGTAAGAAAAATCTCTTTCCATATAAATCCTCCTATTAAGTGTTGTTTTGTCCTCCTGTATAAGCAAGGAAATATTTATAGTTATATATTACTAAATAGTATTATATATTATTTTACATAAAATTTCAAGTCTTTTATTTATTTTTTTTACATTTTTTTGTTATTAATTACTACTTTTATTCATTACTTACTATTCATCACCTTAATTTTATATTAGTATTAACTTAAATCAATTTCATTTTCATTAAATTGAAAAATACATTTACATCCAAGGTAATTACTAGCTTTAATAGGAAGCATTATTCCTTTTTTCCATTCTTCTGATAATATTTCTCTAGAAAATTTATTATTTACTATATAATTTATTATTATTTTCTTATCTTCAACATTTAATATAGTTCTTTCAATATTTAATAAGTTACTATGCCAACGATCTTTTTTCCCTAATTCTAAAACTCTATTTTTTGAAATATCAATTTTATCTGCAAGAATAAGAGCTGCACCAACTGGATTATTTATTTCGTTACCGCTTGAATGATCTTTAATTGCATGAATTATTATATCTTTACTTTCTTGTGATAAGTTTGTTTTATTTAAAAAGTGTATGCTCATTTCACTACTTCTGTATGCATGTCCTTTTTTACCTTCTATTGTACCTATATCATGTAATAAAGCAGAAATTTTTCCTAATTCAATAATATTTTCATTAAAATTAAGACTCTTTAATAAATTTTCAACAGTTTCTATTACAAAGTTAGTATGATATCTTCCATGACAAGCAAATAAATTATTTTCATTAATTTTATTTATTGAATCAATAATATTGTTTAACTCTTTATCATTATTTAGTAAATCATAATTTTTCAAGTTTATTCCTCCTATTACTAATATTTTACCATATCCATTTTAATTATATATATCAAAAAAATCAAAGCAAAAATCAGTATTAAAGCATTATAAAATGCTTTTCCTACTTAAATCTTCACTTTGACTTCCGATTTTTTCTATATTCTTAGGAAAGTTATCCACGTTAGTGGTGAGTTTCGTTAGAAGATAGTTATGCAAGAATTAGATTTTCTTATACGGCTTTGCCACTTAGAAAATTTTATTCTTGTTTTTTATTTAATTATTTTTTAGCAATTACAACTCTCCTACTATCCCCTTCTCCTATACTATATGTTTCTATTCTTGGGTTTTCTTGTAATTTGCTATGAATTATTTTTCTTTCAAAAGCAGTCATTGGTTCTAATGTTATATTTTTTCCATTTCTTAATACTGTTTTTGAAACTTTTTCTGCTAACTCTTCTAAGCTTTTTTCTCTTTTTTCTCTATAATTTCCTATATCTAATATAAGTTTTATTCTGTCTTTTACCTTTTTATTAGCTATTGAAGATAAAATAGTTTGCATTGCATTTAATGTTTCTCCCCTATATCCTATTAAATTCCCATAAGAGTTACCATCAATATTTACTAATATTGTATTATCTTCTATTTCTATATTGTATGTTATTTCACTATTTACTTTGCTAATAAATTGTTTTAAAAACTCATCAACATCTTTTTTAGCTACTTCTATTTCATTTATATTTGAATTATATTCTTTATTAACTGGTTCTACTCTTTTTTCTTCTTTTTTAGAATTTTCTTTTACTGTAAGTTCTACTTTTACTACTCTAGGTGTTAATATACTAAAAAAACTTTTTTTATTTTCATTTTCTAATACTTTTATTTCTACTTTATCTTTAGATACTTTTAATATTTTTAAACCATTTTCAACTGCTTCAGTTGTTGTTTTACCTTCTGAAATAATACTATTAGGCATTTTCTTTTTCCTCCTTAGAGCTCATAAATTTATTTATTACTAATCTTTCAACAATCATTAATATATTACTTACTAACCAATATAACGCTAACCCTAATGGAGCAATTACTGCTATTGATATTGACATTATTGGCATCATATATGACATTGATTTATTCATTTGTTCCATACTTTCTAATTCTGGTGTTTTTTCTTCTTCTCCATTTTTAGACTTAGACATTTGTGTTTTTGTTGTTATTCTAATTGATATGAATGATGTTATTACATATAATGCTGGAATTATATATACTTTCCAATCATTTAAACTTTGCGTAGGAACTTTGCTTAAATCAAGTCCTAAAAATTCCATATTTATTCTTAATTCTTCTAATTGTGCTTTTCTATTCTCTAATTCTTCCCTATTTTCTACATTTTCATTTTTTAGTTCATTTATTATATTTTGATAGTCTTCGCTTGCTTTATTTATTATTGCTATTTCTTTATATGAAGATTTAGAAGAATCCCCTTCTACTGCTGTTTTATATTCTTTATATATTTCCGAATTTTGTACTCTTTTCATATATGTAAGAGGTTGACTTACAAGCCAAAATACAGAGAGTATTATAAGTAATTGCAAAATAGCTGTAAAACATCCACTAAAAGGACTTAACCCTTCCCTTTTATATAACTCCATAGTTTCTTGATTTAATTTTTCTGGATTGTTTTTATATTTTGCTTGAATATTTTTCATTTCTTGTTGCATTTCGTTAGACTTTTTCATTGTTTTTTGTTGTTTTATTGTTATTGGTATTAATATTAACCTTAATAAAACTGAAAAAATTATAATTGCAATACCATAATTACTAATTAAATTATATAAAGCATTTAATACGTAACCAAATAATTCAGATATAAATCCCATTTATTCCATTCCTTTCAAACTTATTTTAAAGGATCATATCCACCCTTGCTGAATGGATTGCACTTTAAAATTCTTTTTATTCCTAGTAAACATCCCTTTATTACACCATATTTTTCTATTGCTTGCATAGTATATTCTGAGCATGTTGGATAATATTTACATTTTATTCCTAAAAAATCTAAAATTGGAGATAACGTTTTTTTATATATTTTAATTAAAAAAATTAGTATTTTCTTCATTTATTATTCCTGCTTTATTAAATAATTTTATTATATCTTCACTTACATTTTTATAAGTATTATTTAATATATTTGCTTGCTTGTTCCATATAAAAACAATATTATAACCTTTTTTTAAATTATCTTTTTGCAAGCGGTAACTTTCTCTTATTAGCCTTTTTAATCTATTTCTTTTATTAGCTTTTCCTATTTTTTTACTAATTGCTATTCCTATTTTATTTTTTCCTTCTTTGTTTTTATTTATATAGACAGTAACATATTTACCTCTATAAAACTTACCCTTGTTTAAAACATTTTTAAATTCATAATTTTTCTTTAATGTATCTAACTTTTTCATTAAAATCCTCCTATTTACAAAAGGATAATTTAATTACTAAAATTACAAAAAGACCACATATTTTTACTTATACGTGGCCTAATTTTTATGCACTAATTTTTTTTCTTCCTTTTGCACGTCTTGCTTTTAATACCATTCTTCCTGCTCTAGTTTTCATTCTTTTCATAAAACCATGTTCTTTTTGAGTTTGTCTCTTTTTTGGTTGATAAGTTCTTTTCATTTATAGCACCTCCCCATGTCTATTTATTATACCGTAATCGGATTGTTCTTTTAATAAGCTTTCTTATTATATATCAAGCAGTCCCTTATGTCAATAGAAAGACTTAAATTTAATATTTTTTTTTATTTATCTTGACTATTTTAATTAATTTTTATATTATAATAGAAAATAGGGAAAAAAGACGTTTTTTGCTATTAATATTTATAAAGTTATTGTTTGCGTAAGTTTTCCACCGTTGTGGATATTTCTGTGGATAACTTTATAATATAAAATAAATTTGGAAGGATTGAGCTTAAGATGCAGCAAGAATTAAATGAACTTCTTACAAAAGCTAAAGAGTTATTGAAAGAAGAAATTAGTAGTATTTCTTTTGATACTTGGATTAAAAATTTAGAAATTGAAAGTATGGATGGGCGGAAATGTTGTACTTACTACTCCAACAACTTTTACAAAAGATATATTGGATGCTAAGTACCATGACCTATTAGTTAATACTTTCAAATTTTTGACTAATAAAGAATGTAGTGTAATTATTATTTCTTTAGAAGCTAGGGCAAAAGAACAAAATAGTGTATCAGCTGTTAACAATTATTCTAGTAGAGCTGTTATGCCTACTAATGAATCTTTAAATCCTAAATATACATTTGAATCATTTGTTGTAGGAAACAATAACCGTTTTGCTCATGCCGCATCACTAGCAGTTGCAGAAGCGCCAGCTACAGCATATAATCCACTTTTTATATATGGTGGAGTTGGGCTTGGTAAAACTCACTTAATGCATTCTATTGGTAATGAAATTTTAAGAAATAACAGAAACTCAAATATTCTATATGTTACTTCTGAAAAATTTACTAACCAATTAGTTAATGCCATTAGAGATAATAAAACTGAACAATTTAGAAATAAATATAGAAACATTGACGTTCTTTTAATTGACGATATTCAATTTATTGCTGGAAAAGAAAGTAGCCAAGAAGAGTTTTTTCATACCTTTAATACTCTTCATGAAAATGGAAAACAAATAATTATTTCTAGTGATAGGCCACCTAAAGACATTAACTTACTAGAGGAAAGGTTAAAATCAAGGTTTGAATGGGGGCTAATAGCAGATATCTCAAGTGCTGATTATGAAACACGTCTAGCAATACTTAGAAAAAAGGCTCAATTAGATAATATTTTAATAGATGATAATATTTTAGCTACAATAGCAACCAGAATTGACAGTAACATTAGGGAATTAGAAGGAGCTTTAAATAAATTAATTGCCAGAGCCTCTTTAATTAATAGTCCTATAACTATGGAAATGGCAGAATGGGCTATAAACGAAATAGTAACATCAAAAGAAAAAATTATATCTTCTGCATATATACAAGAAACAGTTGCTAAATATTTTAATATAGATGCTAAAGATTTAATAGGGAATAAAAGGTCAGCAGATGTAGTGTTCCCTAGGCAAATAGCCATGTATTTATGTAGAAATATTCCTCAGCTTTCACTTCCTCAAATAGGGAAGGACTTTGGAAATAGAGACCATACAACAGTACTTCATGCTTGTAATAAAATAGAGAAAGAATTACAAGAAAATAAGAACACAAAGTTAATTGTGGATAGTGTTAAAAACGTCATCTTAGCAGACAAATAGTTTTAATATAAACAAAAAACTTAGTTTTTTAAAAATATTGTTTGGAAAAATGACTGTTTGGAAAATTAAACCTAAGTTCTTACTACGGAAGAGCCACGTTAGATATCCACAGGGGAATGTGTATTTTGTGTATATAACATGTTAATAAATAAGTTATTCACAATTTTAATTTTTAGATGTTTATAACTTTGTAATTTATCCACTATGTTATCAACATGAAAAAATGTGGGGAAATAAAGTATTAACATACTTATCCACAGAATCCACAACACCTACTACTACTACTACTATAATTATTTAAATATATATAAAGGAGTTTGATTGAAAATGAAAATAGTTTGTGAAAAGGAAAAAATACTTAAAGCCATTAATTCCGTAACAAAAGCGGTAGCTTCAAAAACAACAATGCCTATATTAGAAGGTATATTAATTCAAACAAATGATAAAGAAGTAAAATTAACAACCTATGATTTAGAAATAGGTATTGAATATATAATAGATGCAGATATAAAAGAACAAGGAGCAACAGTTGTAAATGCTATAATGTTTAGTGAAATAATTAGAAAATTACCTGATACAGATATTAATATTTCATTAAATGAAAAAAACTTATTAGTAATTGAATGTGAAGGTTCATTATATAAATTAGCAACAATGAATCCAGATGAATTTCCAGAACTTCCACAAATAAATGTTGAAAATTCTATTTCTATAGAACAAAATTCATTAAAAGAAATGATAAGAAAAACAATATTTGCTGTAAGTACAGAAGAAAATAGACCAATATTTACAGGATGTTTATTTGAAATAAAAAATAACAAATTAAATGTAGTTGCAGTAGATGGTTTTAGGCTAGCATGGAAATCTAAATTTTTACAAAACAATAGTAATGATTTTACAGCAGTTATTCCAGGAAGAACATTAAATGAAGTTAATAAAATAATATTAGATTCATTTGACATTATAAAAATAGGTGTTGCTAAAAACCAAGCATTATTTGAAATGGAAAATTGTAAAATAGTTACAAGATTATTAGATGGTGAATTTTTAAATTACTCAAGTGTAATACCAGAAAATTGGGAAACAAGAGTAAGAGTTAATAGAAATAATATTCAAAATTGTTTTGAAAGAATTAGTTTAATATCATCATCAAGTATAGAAAAAGAAAAGAAATATCCTGTAAAAGTTTTAGTAGATATAGGAAAAGTAACAATTTCTTGTACAAACCAAACAGGAGATGCAAAAGAAGAAATGTATGTTTCAACAGAAGGTCAAAACTTAGAAGCAGGTTTCAACCCAAAATATTTCTTAGATGCACTACGTGCAATAGATGATGAAGAAATATTTATAGATTTTGGGACAAGCATTTCACCTTGTATAATAAGACCAGTTGAAGATGGAGATTATAGATATATGATTTTACCTATTAGATTAAAAGATTAGAAGGGAGGTTGGAAGTTAGAAGTTGGAAGTTGGAAGGGAAGAAGTCATAAAAATGATAAATAAATATTTTATAATTTATAATTAATAAAATTTGTAGGGGTAGGCCTTGTGTCTACCCGTGCTCCAACGAAATTATTTAAATATAATATTAATAAAAAAGTAATTTATTCGAAGAGCAGGAGGATATAAGGCCACTCCCTTACAATATAAAAATAATTATCCACAATTAATTAATAATATGTGAATAAAAAATTATAAATTTAATTATACGACTTCTAACCTCCAACTTCCAACCTCCAACCTTTAGTAAAATGTACATTAATAAAATAAAATTAACTAATTTCAGAAATTACGATGAACAAGAAATAAATTTAGGAAAAAATATAAATATTTTTTATGGAGATAATGCGCAAGGAAAAACAAATATTATAGAAGCTATATTTTTATGTTCTATTGGAAAATCTTTTAGAACTAATAAAGAAAGTGAACTTATAAAATTTAATAAGGATATCTCTTCAGTATATATAGAATACGAAAAAAGTGATAGAGATGGTAAAATAAAAATTGATTTAAATAATAAAAAATCAATTTATACAAATGGAATAAAAATAAAAAAATTGAGTGAACTATTAGGAAATATAAATACAGTTATTTTTACTCCAGACGATATAAATATATTAAGAGATGGACCACAAAAAAGAAGACGTTTTTTAGATATTATGATAGGTCAATTAAGACCAAATTATATTCATATATTAAATATGTATAATAAAACATTAGAACAAAGGAATAATTATTTAAAACAAATAAAAGAAAATAATAAGCAAGAAGAAATGCTAGATATATGGGATGAAAAGCTAGCAGAGTATGGGGAAAAAATATATATTTATAGAAATGAATTTATAGAAAAAATAAAAAATAAAATAAATAAAATACATAAAAGTATAACCAATGAAAAAGAAGAAATAAAAGTTGAATATATTTCTAATTGCGCTCAAAAAGAAGAATATATTGAGTTATTAAAATCAAGAAGAAAACTAGATATAATAAAAGGTTTTTCTACAAAAGGAATACATAGAGATGACTTTTTTATTTATATAAATAATCAATTAGTAAATGTATATGGTTCACAAGGACAAAATAGAACAGTAGTATTATCATTAAAAATATCAGAACTTCAAGTAATATATGATGAAATAGGGGAGTATCCAATTTTATTATTAGATGACTTTATGTCTGAACTTGATGAAAAAAGAAGAAAGAACTTTTTAGAAAATATAGAAAATACGCAGGTTATTATAACTTGTACAGATAAGATAGATATAGATAATTTGGAATATAAAGAATTTAATGTTATAAACGGAAGTATAGAATAAATAAAAAAATTGTAGGGGGTCGCCGCCTTCGGCGACCCGTAGCTCCAACGAAATTGCTTAAATAAAATAATTTTAAATAAATTTCGTAGAAAGAGAGGGTCGCCGAAGGCGGCGACCCCTACAATTCACATTTTGATATTAATTGTAAAAAATAAATAAAAAATACTTGCAAAACAAAATAAAAAGATATAATATAGTTATGCACAGATTATTCATGAATTGTGGATAACATATAAAAAGGATGGTAAAAAAATGGAAAAATTTGAACACGAATATAATGCAGAGCAAATACAAGTTTTAGATGGTTTAGAGCATGTTAGAAAAAGACCAGGTATGTATATAGGAAGCGTTTCAATAAGAGGATTACACCACTTAGTATATGAAATAGTAGATAACTGTATAGATGAAGCATTAGCTGGATATTGTACAGAAATTAATATAAATATAGAACCAGGAAATATTATATGTGTAGAGGATAATGGTAGAGGTATACCAATAGATATTCATAAGAAAACAAAAATATCAGCAGCAGAAACTGTATATACTCAATTAAATGCAGGTGGAAAATTTGGTGGAGATAGTGGATATAAAGTATCTGGTGGTCTTCATGGAGTTGGTGCATCTGTTGTTAATGCGTTATCTACTTGGTGCGAAGTAACTATTCAAAGAGATGGCGGAATTTATCAAATGAAATTTGAAAAAGGTAAAACAGTTCAGCCACTAACAAAAATAGGAGATTCTAAAAAAACAGGAACAAAAGTTAGATTTTTAGCAGATGACTCTATTTTTGAAACATTAAATTATGATTATGAAACATTAGAAAATAGATTTCGTGAAATGGCATTTTTAACAAAAGGCTTAAAAATTACAGTAGAAGATACAAGGGAAGAAACACCAAAAAAAGCAGAATTTTTATTTGAAGGTGGATTAATATCATTTGTTGAATATTTAGGAAGAAATAAAGAAAAATTACACAAAGAGCCAATTTATATAGAAAAAACAGATGGAGAAGTTCCAGTAGAAATTTCTTTCCAATATACAACAGCATATTCAGAAAATATTTATACATTTGTTAATAATATTAATACAATAGAAGGTGGAACACACTTAGAAGGATTTAAAAGAGCATTAACAAAAACTTTTAACGATTATGCAAGAAGTCATAATTTATTAAAAGAAAAAGATGCTAATTTACAAGGTGAAGATATAAGAGAAGGAATAACAGCAGTAGTTTCAGTAAAAGTAAAAGAACCACAATTTGAAGGACAAACTAAAACAAAATTAGGAAATAGTAATGTAACAGG
>JAAVYV010000089.1 GCA_022791325.1 Clostridia bacterium | reverse complement strand
GTGGGTCTCTGAGGTGGACGGCAACACCTGGGAGCCCGGGGTCTATGGGTGGGCGGAGTACAGTGAGCCGGAGCCCCAGGAAGCCCCCCAGGAGGCCCAGGACGGGCCCTCCAAGGAGCCGGGGGAGTAACTACCCTACAGTGGGCAAAAAGGCAAGGGAGGGGCAGCGAAAGCTGCTCCCTCCCGGGTCTTATAAAGCCCGCCCTCTCGCTCGGGCCGCTCCCCTCACTGGGGGCGGTCGGCGCAAGTGGGCGAGCTCGGATTTACTTCTTAGAACGGGGCTATTTTTCTCAAATATCCTGTCCGAGTTTCTCAAAAATCTTGTCGCGCTACAGTGACGGAACTGGAGGACTATTTGTTCTCGTGTGAGTGGACGGAGAATGAGGTTGTCCGTGAGATTGTTGGCTATATTCGGAAAGGCACTCCGCTTAACTTTATTGGTGCTTTATGTGGCCTACAGCAGACCACTTTCAGACTTCGGATGAAGCGCATATCTGATAAGCTGTACGCTTTGCTTTTTGACGCTCAATCCTGCCCCGAAGAGGTCTATTCTCTTGCAGACCTTGGCGCTTTGAAGAAAGCGTTGCTCCGGCTCAGGCTTGCCCGTGATCCTGTCGATGTGCATGAGGAATTCTCTTTGCGACAGCTTAATTGGGTTGAGGCTCATATTGCGGGGGTAGATTCTTTCACGGTGGACAAATCAAACCTCGATAAGTATTTCAAGGCTGTACTGTATCTTGCTCTGACCTCCCGCAGCTTTACACTGAACCTGTTAGACGATATTGACCCAACGGCTCTGGGGTATGCGTTCAAAGATATGCAGTCCTATTATATAAACTCTACCAAGCTGTTATTCACTCTCTTGCTCCGCCATCTTACATCTGACTCTGTGGCGTGCGAGGATGAGCTTTCGACGGTAAAGCGTGAGTATCAGGACTATATGCGGAAGTAATGATATGGGTTTTGTCAGCTTTCGGGGCAGCTGATAATCGTCGTCGGAAAAATGCTAAAATCTATATAAAACAAACAAAAACCAGAGCAAAACTTGTAGCATTTTAGCTACTTCCCATTTACTGCGGTCAAGAGTTATAGTACGACCACCGTTCGGAAAACCATACTTAAACGGGCCAGCTGCTCCGGCCTTTGCTGGTGTTGGAACTGCGTTCAACAACCTGTGGTTTTTCCTTTTCGGACGTTCGCTCATCCATGGGGACGTTTACGGGCGGTTAACTTGATAAAAATTGGGAGGTGGCTATTTTCTGTGCAAAAAGAATTTGGCTATGCCAGAGTTAGTACAGCTCGCCAGCATGAGGACCGACAGGTT
>JAAVYV010000033.1 GCA_022791325.1 Clostridia bacterium | reverse complement strand
ATTTTCTCCACCGTTTGCATCGTACTTTAAGGTAAATTCTTTTTCGTTCTTTTGCCATACTGCATACAGTGTTGTCGTTCCTGTAACATCAATGCTTCCTCCTGGTTGATATTCTACATCTCCATCTTTACTGGTTGACCAGCCTTCGAATTCATAACCTTCTCTGGTTGGCTCCTGCTCAGATATTGTGAATGTGTACTTATCTGCTCTTGCTTTTGCTGTTTGTTTTGCAGGTGCATTTTCTCCACCGTTTGCATCGTACTCTAAGGTAAATTCCTTCTCGACCTTTTCCCATACAGCATACAGTGTTGTCGTTCCTGTAACATCAATACTTCCACCTGGCTGATATGTTGCCTCTCCATCTTTGCTTGTTGACCAACCTTCGAATTCAAAGCCTTCTCTTGTTGGCTCCTGATCAGATATTGTGAATGTGTACTTATCCGCTCTTGCTTTTGCTGTCTGTGTTGCAGGTGCATTTTCTCCACCGTTTGCATCGTACTTTAAGGTAAATTCTTTTTCGTTCTTTTGCCAAGTTGCTGTGTATGTGACATCTTCTGTTACCTTTTTTGCAATTGCTGGTGCCCATCCCATAAAAGTATAACCTTCTCTGGTTGGTACTCCCTCAAATTCTGGTGTAGCACTGCCTTCTTCTATGTCTTCATATACTTGGTCTGGAAATACAGTTTTACCTGGCACACCATCTGTATATGTGACTGTATACTTATTTGCAATTTTCTTCCAAGTTGCTGTATATGTAACATCTTCTGTTACCTTTGGTGCTACTGCTGGTGACCATCCTTCAAAAGTATAGCCTTCTCTGGTTGGTACTCCTTCAAATTCTGGTGTTTGATCTCCATATTTCAGTCCTTCATAACCTTGATCCCAAAATACAGTTTCTCCTGGTACACCATCTGTATATGTTACTGTATAATTTCTAGTGTCTGTTACTTCAACATCAAAGTTATCACTATACTTATACCAGTAACTATCACTTGATATCGTAGTATATGCTCCACAACTTGAACAATACCCTCTCTCAGATTCCACATTGAATCTAACATAGTAAACTATCTTTACATTAGTCTTACCAGGCTTCATCGCCTTAAAGTTAACCTTTAAACAAGGATTACCTTGCAATTCTCCCTGAGTGTACGTTATATCACCAATAATTCCAGAGTTACTCATTGTTGCTGTAATTCCATAGTAGTCATCTGGTATATATTCTGCTACTATATGTCCACAATTTGCTCCTATCAATTTATTAGTGGGACATCTCAAGTAAAAACCTGTTTCATTAACTTTCTTGTTCATTTTGCCTCCATAATTATTTAGTTTACCATTCTTGTATGAGCTAGGAGACGAGTTTGGCCTGATTGTAATTGAAGAGCTTGCCGCATAAAGTTGAATCTCCTCAAATTCCTCTTCAACCTCTTCAGTTGTCAATTGCTGATTTGCCACTTCCATGCTTGGCTGCTCACTTGCAACTTCTGTGCTTGGCTGTTCACTTGCAACTTCTGTGCTTGGTTGCTCACTTGCAACTTCTGTGCTTGGCTGTTCACTTGCAACTTCTGTGCTTGGTTGCTCACTTGCAACTTCTGTGCTTGGCTGTTCACTTGCAACTTCTGTGCTTGGTTGCTCACTTGCAACTTCTGTGCTTGGCTGCTCACTTGCAACTTCCGTGCTTGGCTGCTCACTTGCAACTTCCGTGCCTGGCTGCTCACTTGCAACTTCTGTGCTTGGCTGCTTACTTGCAACTTCCGTGCTTGGCTGCTCACTTGCAACTTCTGTGCTTGACTGCTGTTCATCAACTTCAGTTTCTTCCGCTGCATACGTTATAGCTAATGGTCCTGCACCTATATTGGTGAACACCATTGACGCTGTTAACGATACTGCTAAAATGCCTTTTTTAATCCGTTGAATTTGTTTTTTCTCCATGCTTTCTACCTCCATCATGAATTATAAAATTTTCAATGTACATCAGTTACATTCCTTATTATAGTACATTTTATGACAAATGTCAATAATCTATTGACATAATTTTTCATTTTTTGTCATTTTTTTCTATTTGCATATAAATTTATTCTATAAAAAAGAGCCTACTAATTAGTAAGGCTCTTTTTTGTATGTTTTATTTTATTTTCTTTGCTACTATTAGTAATCTTTCATTTTGCCATTTCTTTGTATTTGTACATGTACATAGTGTAATCAATTTATCACCATATTCTGCTGTACTTTGTGTTTCATAGTAACTATTGTCTTTCATATATTGAATATATGCATTAAACTCATCTTTTGTATTAAGTAACAAATGATTATAGAAAAGATAGTCTTCTTCTCCTACTTCTTTATATGGAACTTTAGAATTATTTGAAGATGAAGGATCTTCTAAATCTTCTTTTTTTATGAAAGCACTTGAAATTGCTACTATTTCATATTCTCCTTCTTCATATATAGTGTCAAACTTAATGTATTTATGATTTTTATAGAATGACTCTTCTTTATAGCAACTTAAGTATCCAAACATACTTAAATCTTTCATATTATGTCCATATATTAAGTAATTGTTGCTTTCTGGCTTGCAACGATAGTCAATATATATACTTCCACTTTTTGAATATTCTTTATCAAAGTTTCTGTACACATAGTAGTTTTCTCTTCCTTCCTGCGGAGTATACATTACTGGTAGGTCTATGTGTTCGTCTTCTGTTTTTATCCAACCATAAAAATCTTTATTTTCTTCATATCGATTTTTATATTGTGAAAGGATTTGCCGTTGTTCCTGTATTTCTTCTTTTACTACTTCTGATGTTACTTCAATTACAGGTTCAACTTTTTCAATATTATTGTTTTCTTCTTCTTTTCTCTGCTCTTCTTGTAATGCTTCTTTTAATTTTTTTTCTTCTTTATAATTTTGGTAATTTCTTTGACCTATAGTATAAAGCGAAAATAAGATGATTACACCACATAAAACATACATAATTGTACTAAATTTACCTCTCATATTGTTTACCTCCATTGAATTGAATTTAGTTTTTTACAATTTTTACATTTTATATTGTAGCATATTTTTTTATCTTTTTCAAGTTTTATGTAGAGTAAAAGATATAATTTATCAAACTTTAATAAATTATATCTTTTTTATATTATAGGAAAGTACCATATTTTATCTTTATTTATATATTATTATGCTGTTTCTATATTTTTCTTGTTAGTTGTTTTTCTTTCTTGTTTTGTTTTTACTTCTTTTATTTCTTTGCTTGTATTTATTATTATTTTTGGATTTTCTTTGTTTAGTACTGTTTCTTTTGTTATTATACATTTTTCTATCAGTGGATTTGATGGAATTTCAAACATTATATCTCTCATTATTTCTTCTATTATAGAACGAAGTCCTCTTGCTCCTGTTTTTCTTTCTATTGCTTTATCTACTATTGCTTCTAGAGCTTCTTTTTCAAATTCTAATTCTACATTATCTAGTTTGAATAATTTTTTGTATTGCTTTACTATTGCATTTTTTGGTTTTGTTACTATATCTATCAGTGTTTCCCTATCTAGTTCTTTTAATGTTGCTACTATTGGTAGTCTTCCTACAAATTCTGGTATTAATCCAAATTTTAATAAGTCTTGTGGTAATAGTTGCTCATATATTTTGTATTTATCTATTTCTTTTTGACTTTGTATATTTACTCCAAAGCCTATTGCTTTTTTGCCTGTACGTTCATTTATTATTTTATCTAACCCTTCAAATGCTCCTCCACATATGAATAATATATTTTCTGTGTTTATTTGTAGTAGTTCTTGGTGTGGGTGTTTTCTTCCCCCTTGTGGTGGTACTGAAGCTGTTGTTCCTTCTACTATTTTAAGTAGTGCTTGTTGTACTCCTTCTCCGCTTACATCTCTTGTTATTGATGGATTTTCAGATTTTCTTGTTATTTTATCTATTTCATCTATATATATTATTCCTTTTTCTGCTTTTTCTATATCATAGTCTGCACTTTGAATTAGCTTTAGTAATATGTTTTCTACATCTTCTCCTACATAACCTGCTTCTGTTAGTGTTGTTGCATCTGCTATTGCAAATGGAACTTTTAAAATTCTAGCAAGTGTTTGTGCAAGCATTGTTTTTCCACAGCCTGTAGGCCCTAATAGTAGTACATTACTTTTTTGTATTTCTACGTCATCTTCACTTTGTTGTGGATGATTTATTCTTTTATAATGATTATATACTGCTACTGCTAGAGTTTTCTTTGCGTCATCTTGCCCTATTACGTAGCTATCTAGTATTTCTTTTATTTCTGCTGGACTAGGTAGCTTTTGCTTTTCATCATTTAATGTGTATGTTATTTCTGTATCGTCATATACTTCGCCTTCTATTATATTGTTACATACTTTTATACATTCATTACATATGAACACCCCTGGCCCTGCTACTATTTTTTCTACTCCACTTTGTGATTTTCCGCAAAATGAACATCTTACATTTTTATCGTTTTTTGCCATTAAAATTTTCTCCCTTTTTTGGTTTAGTGTTTATAAATTGGTTGTAGGGGCGATTATCAATCGCCCGTAGCTCCTTAGAAATTACATTATAGAATAATAAGCCAATTCTTCGAAGAGTAGGCGATTGATAATCGCCCCTACAATTCATTTTCAATTTTTATTTTTCTATTGTCTTTTTTCTAATATTCCATCTATTAAACCATACTTCAATGCTTCCTCTGCTGTCATGTAGTTGTCTCTTTCTGTATCCTTTTCTATTACTTCTAGTGGCTGACCTGTTCTGTCACTTAATAGTTTGTTTAATTTTTCTCTTGTTTTTACCATATGGTCTGCGTGTATTTTTATTTCTGTTGTTTGACCTGATATTCCATTTCCTCCTATTAATGGTTGGTGTATTAATATTTCTGAGTTTGGTGTTGCAAATCTTCTTCCTTTTTCTCCTGATGTTAATAATACTGCTCCCATACTTGCTGCCATTCCTACACAGTATGTTGCTACTGGGCATTTTATATAGTTCATTGTATCTACTATTGCCATACCATCTGTAATAGAACCTCCTGGGCTATTTATATATAGGAATATTTCTTTGTCTGGGTCTTCTGATTCTAAGAATAGTAATTGTGCTATTACTAGCCCTGCTGATGTTGGGTTTACATCTTCTCCTAAAAATATTATCCTATCTTTTAATAATCTTGAGAAAATATCGTATGATCTTTCTCCTTTTGCTGTTTGTTCAATAACGTATGGTACTAAACTGTTTCTTTCTAACATAATCTTTTCCTCCTTCACGCGAAGCGTTTATTATTCATTCTTCACTATTCATTATTTGTTGTAGGGGTAGCCGCCTTATCAAGCGACCCGCTTTTTCTGTGAAATCATTCTGTTTTTATATTTTATTTAAGAAATTTAGTTGGAGCACGGGTCGCCGAAGGCGGCGACCCCTACAATTAAAATCAACAATCTATAAAATACAGAAAAAGCTAGTGGCAAACCTATTTTCTATACAAATATTTCTACCCCTAACTTTCCCCCTTTTTATTTAATTTTTGCATTATCTACTATGAATTTTATGGCATTTTCTGATTTTATTGTTTCTGTTATGTATGTTACTAATCCTTCATTTTTTTGTAAGTCTTCTACTTTGTTTCCATATGTGTTTGCCATTTCTTCTAGTTTTTGATTTATTTCTTCTTCTGTTGCTTCAATTTTTTCTTTCTTTATTATTGCTTCTAATACTAATCTTACTTTTACTTGTCTTGTTGCTTGTTCTTCTAGTTCTTTTCTCATATCGCTTTGACTTTTATTCATCATTTGAAGATATTGCTCTAGGTTTAAGCCTTGGTACATTAATCTTTGTTCTATTTCTTTTATCATGTTGTCTGTTTCTGTTTCTACCATTCCTGATGGTATTTCTACTTTTACATCATCACATACTGTTTTTATTGCTTCTTCTTCTGTCTCATATTTTGCTTTTGATGTATTTTCTTCTTCTAGTTTTTCTTTGATGCTTGCTTTTAGTTCTTCTAAAGTATCAAATTCACTTACGTCTTTTGCAAATTCGTCGTCTAATTTAGGCATTTCTTTTTTCTTTATTTCATGTAGTTTTACTTTAAATGTAGCTTCTTTTCCTGCTAGTTCTTTTGAAAAGTATTCTTCTGGGAATGTTACATTTATGTCTTTTTCTTCTTCTATGTTCATTCCTATTATTTGGTCTTCAAAACCTGGTATGAATGTGTTACTTCCTATTACTAGTTCGTGTCCCTCTGCTTTTCCACCTTCGAAAGGAACGTTATCTACAAACCCTTCAAAGTCGATTACTGTTGTGTCTCCTTTTTCTACACTTCTATCTTCTACATTTACAAGTCTTGCATTGTGTTCTTGCATATGTTCTAATTCGTGATTGATGTTTTCATCTTCTACAGTATACTCTATTTTTTTAAGTTCTATACCTTTATATTTTCCAAGTTCTACTTCTGGCTTTGTTTGAACTGTTGCTGTAAATATTAGGTCTTTTCCTTTTTCCATTTGTGTTATATCAATGTTTGGTCTGCTTACTGCTATAATTTCTGCTTCTTTTAATTCTTTTTCATATATTTCTGGTACTACTTCGTTGAAAGCATCTTCATAAAATATTTCTGCACCATATTGTTTTTCAACTATTTTATATGGAGCTTTTCCTTTTCTAAAACCTGGTATATTAAAATATTTTGCACTTTTTGCATATACTTTTTGTATTGCTTCTTCAAATTTTGTAGCTTCTATTTCAAAGCTTAATTTTACTTCATTTACATTTTCTGTTTTTTCTACTTTTATACTCATTTTTTTAATCTTCCTTTCACGTTTTTTAATAAGCCTGTTTATTATATCATATTTTTCTGATATTTCAAGTACTAAACATAAAAAAACAAGAATAAAATTTACGAAATTGTTTCTATTCACAACTAATATTAAATATTCAGTATATGTAGGGGCGATTATTTTCTTAGCTCTTCGAGCGAGTAGCGAGTTAGAGATAAGTTATGCTTTAGCGCAATCGCCCGTGCTCCAACGACTTTGCTATATTCCTAATTTAATCTAGTAACTTCTTCGAAGAGCCATAGATGTTTATTCTCTGTGGTCTGCGGGCGATTGATAATCGCCCCTACATCGTAAAATATCTTTTAGGCTATAAATTGTAACCGAAATTTTTCTTACATATTTGAAAAAATTAGTTTCTAATTGTATCTTTCTTATATTTGTGCTATAATGTAGTTAGTTACTTGTTTAAATTTGTTTCATAAGGAGGTTTCTTATGATTAATGTAGTATTTTATGATTGTGCTAGCACATATTTAGGTAGAGTTCCTTCGAGTGTTACGGTTAATGTTTGCCGAAAAGAAAGAAAAGTGGAAGATTCGAAACCTGTCCACACAGGCAAAAGGTTTAACCATAACTCAGGTACTAAAGCTAGTTTTTCTAGTCATATCGATATTTCAATTTAAAAGAAAAACCTTGGGCTATATTTAGTCTAAGGTTTCTTCTTTTAATTTTATATCATTTTCTTTTATTTCTATTTTGTATAGTGTATTTTCTTTTAGCTTACTTTCCTCTGTTTTATCCATTATTTTTATAGCTTGATTAAGCTTTTCATTAGGTGATACAATGTATATATATTGTATATTTTCATTTATAATTTTTTCTTTTATTTTTGTTATCATTTCTTCATTAATATTATTATACACTTCTACTTCATGATTTGGATATAAATAATATTTTATCATCCAGTTAAATATATTCGTTTTTTCATTTTGAGAAATACTTATTATTTTTGCATTTTCTTCTATCTTTTTATCTATTTTATTTGCTGGTATTTTTCCATTATTACAATATTCTATAGATTGTATATTATCTATTCCTGAAGTTATAGTTACATTTGCTATTGATTGTAAATTTGTAAAAGCTATTATTATACTAAGCAGTATTAAGTAATTTACTTTTCTTGTTTTACTTTCTTCCATATTTTTTATTGCTATTGCTACTATAAAGTATATCATTCCTAATAAATATGTTGGTAAATATCTATTTAATCCATTATGCCCTAACATTTCCTCTGTTGAGAATTTTAGTATATATGATAGTTGTAAAAATATTATATATATTGCTAACCCTACTGTTAATCCTATTACTGCATTTGCATATTTCTTTTTATTTTCTTCTTTTATAACATATTTGTATAGTATTATTGAACTTACGCCTATTATTGCTATAACACCATACAGTGTTACTCTTATTGGTGCCATAGTTGCATATAAAGCATATATTTTAGGTATTAAGTCATTATTTGAATCTGCTGAATCATGGTTTTCTTCATAATATCCAAATGTTGTAGTTAGAATACTTTTTATTGTATAGTTTATACTACTATCTCCTACTCTTGATGCATCATTTCCTCTTACTCCTTTATTATACTTGCTATTTATTTTTACAAATATCTTCCATGATAAAAATGTAAGAGTTACTACTAGTATTAATATAACTATTATTTTAAATTCTTTTGATCTTAAGAATTTTTTTATATTTTCTTTTTTATTGCATTTATTATTTAATAATTGTATTAATACATATATTCCTATTATAATTGCTCCAATATAAAAACCAGCTGGCTTAGTTATTGTTGCAATAGCAATAATTAAAGATGTTGAAAACACTTTAAATTTACTATTTGCTTCTGTTAAAAGAATATACATACTATATCCTATTATTAAGCCTAATAATGCATCTGGATATGCACCTTCATAGAATATTAAATTTCCTAAAATTGCCGGAATACAAATTACTAATATTGTTATTATCCAATTTATAAATTTTGTATTTTGTTTCCTATCAAATAATGGCATTAATAATGAAAATCCTAATATTTGTACTGCAAAAGCTTCTACTCCTTGTACATATATTCCTAATATTTTCATAAAAAAGTATTCTAATAAATTTATCCCTGGTGGATATAATGCTTGAAAACCTTTACTTATACAGTCTGTATAATACATTACTTTTGTGTTAAAGCTTCTATATAAATAGTGATCATAATCTAGTAGGTTTTTATTATATGTTGTTATCATTAAAATAAGAAATATTATACTAAAACATATAAATCCTGATGTTAATACTTTTTCTTTTAGTTCATGTTTCGTTTTCCAATTTTTTATTATAGTATATATTCCTAATAAAATATTGGTAACACCAATTATCCATACTCCATACTTTAATATTTCAAACATTCCAAATATGTACAATTCTAAAATTATTATTGCCATATTAGGTGCTATACATTTTTCTATCTTTTTATTTGCTTTATCTGCTATAAATATACTTCCTGATATTATTATTAAATATAGTAGCAGATATCTTGATATTGTTATTACTACTGCCATTTTTATTCCTTCCCATTTGCTTATGCTTTTTAGATTTTAGTTGCATTTTTTCTAATTTGATTTATTAATGGTTATTTTCTTACTTTACTATTAATTTTATAATTATTGTTCTTTTACTAAATTCAAACTTTCTCTTATAACCTTATCCATATCATAATATTTGTAATTTCCAAGTCTTCCACCAAATATGATATTTGGATATTGTTTTGCAAGCTCTGTATATTTATTAAACAATTCTGAATTTTTCTCATCATTTACAGGGTAATATGCTTCATCTCCAACTTTCCAGTTCATAGGGTATTCTTTTGTTATTATTGTTCCTTTGCAATTATTAAATTCAAAATGTTTATGTTCTATTATTCTAGTATATTTTTCATCATGACTTGTATAATTCATAACTGCTATGCCTTGATAATTATCGATATCTTCATAAGTCTCGTTTTCAAATTTTAAAGAGCGATATTCTAAGTTTCCTAATTTATAATCAAAAAATTCATCTATCATCCCAGTGTATAATACTTTTTGGGCCAAATTATTATATTTTTCTTTATTTTTTAAGTAATCTACATTTAATTCTATATCACATTTTTCTAACATTTTTTCTATAATAATATTATAGCCACCTATTGGTATTCCTTGATATCTGTCATTAAAATAGTTATTATCAAAGGTAAATCTTACTGGAAGGCGTTTTATTATAAATGCTGGTAATTCTTTGCATTCTCTTCCCCATTGCTTTTCTGTATATTCTTTTACTAGTTTTTCATATATATCTTTCCCTACTAAAGAAATTGCTTGTTCTTCTAAATTAGTTGGTTTACTAACTCCATATTTTTTCTTTTGCTCTTCTATTTTTTGTTTTGCTTCTTCTGGAGTTTCTATTCCCCATAATTTTGAAAATGTATTCATATTAAATGGAAGGTTATATAGTTCTCCTTTATAGTTTGCTACTGGCGAATTTATATAGTTGTTAAATTCAGCAAATTTATTAACATATTCCCATATTTCTTTATCACTTGTATGAAATATATGTGCTCCATATTTGTGCAGATTTATTCCATTTATATTTTCACAGTATATGTTTCCTCCTATATGATTTCTCCTGTCTATTACTAAACATTTTTTTCCTTGCTTTGTCATTTCATAAGCAAATGTTGCTCCAAATAGGCCTGCTCCTACTATTAAATAATCATATTTTTTCATATTCTTATCACTTTCCTTCCTTTGTTTTTATACATTTTCTATAGGTGGATTAAATTTTTTCCCTTCTTTTGTTGCTTTAATTATTACATTTATTCTCTTCTTTTTATCACTAGCTTTTGATACTATTATTCTCATTATATGATACGTATCTCTTAGTATTATATATAGCCATCCTTTTATTCCTTCTCTTCTATATAAATATACATCATTTCTGTATATGTATTTATACCTATCTAGCCTATCTTCTGAATCATTTATTATATCTGCTCCCATGTTACTTTTAGATTTATGTGTTACAACACTTTTATTTACTAAATAACAATTATATTTTCTTGATATTCTTCTTGTATATTCCCAGTCATCTGTCCATATAAAGAATTCTTTTATAGGAAGTCCTAGTTGTTTTATTACAGATGATTTTATGAATAGTGAAACAAAAGATGCCATGGCTATTGGTTCTATATCTTTTTCAAAGTCTCTTACACTTGCAAATAGTGTTTTTCTTTGGATGTTCATTTTGCATAATTTTTCGTCTTTCCAAAGTACTTTACTAGATAAAAAACCATAGTTTCCTTTTAGTTCTTTGTCTACTTTAATAAATTCTTCTAAAGTATTTTCATGTACTATACAATCATCATCCATAACCCATATATATTTATAACCAAGTGAATATGCCTTTTTTATACCATAGTTAAATCCTCCTGCGCCTCCTAAGTTTTCACCTGTGTTTTCATATATAATTGTTTTCATATCAACTAAATTTCTTATATATTCATAAGTTCCATCAGTGCTTTTGTTGTCTATAACTAGGACATCACATTTTTCTCCTTTTTGATTAATTAAGGCTTGTATACATTCTTTAAGTAATTCTTTTCTGTTGTATGTAACTATTACAGCTATTACATTTCTTTCGTTTTCTTTATTTTCCATCATTCTTATCTCCTTAAATTTTTAATAATGATTTTCTTAAAAAGGGGTTACCCTAAAGCACCATAGAAGTTTATTTTCTGAAGTGTGCAGTCGAATAATAATCTCCCATACAATAACATTATTTTATATATATTTCTTTAATATATATTGCACTTAATAATATTGCAAGTATTACAGTTATTAAAACATTTGAAATGGTTGCTCCTCTCATTCCATAACTGCTAACAAATATATTGGTTAATATAATTGCTATAACTGATGTAATTAGATATATTAATGTTGTACTTTTTTGTTTTCTTATCGCTGTACATACATACCACATTAAAATTGATATAGCATAAAACCCACCTGATAAAACAAGTATTAATAAGTCTATTTTATATTCTTGTAATTGTACATTATATAGTAAGTTTAAAATTGGAATTGCTATTGTCATACTTATAATTTCTACTACTATTGTTACAGCTATTATTAATGCGGTTAGTATTATTATTGTTTTTGATAGTTCTTTTATCTTTTTATTGTTCCAATAGTCTCCAAAAACTTTAAGCATAGGCTTTATAATAAATAAACTTGCTAAATTAATTGTAAATGTTGGTAAATATATTATATTATAATATGTTTGCATATTATAATTTCCATGTACATCTATTGCATATTTTACAGCATTTGTTACATATAAGCTTAATAATGTAGATATACACACTGGGAAACATTCTTTTATCAATTTTTTTAATATTGAGCTATTAAATATTGGCTTTTCTTTTGAGTATTTTTTTATTATATTTAAATCATATAAAACAAAAATTATTGCATTTGCTAAAAACATGAAAATAGTTGATATTAGTACATTTTTCGTAATTAAATCTACTATAAGAAATGTTATTATTGCTAATATATTCCTTAGTACTACTGATTTTGCTCCTAAGTCTAACCTTCCTCTTAGTTGAAGTTCCCCTTGATATGTTTCACTTAAATTATCTATTACTCTAAATAAAATTAGTGTTAAACATATTAATAATTTTTCTAGCTCATATCCATTTATTAGTACAAATATACATCCTATAATAACCATAGCTATAACTACTATAATTCTTAATGCTAAATATTCACCGAATTTATATTTTCTATTTGTATCAGTTACTTGGTATATTCGTATTCCATAGTCACCAATACCATTTAATATTACAGATGTTGCAAAGGCTATTGAGAACATTCCTGCTATTTCAGTGCCATTTATTCTTGTGCAAAACATTAGTAATAATGCACTAAGTAAAGACATTATAGCACTTGCTATTGTATTCCAGAAAAATTCTGATTTTTTTATATCCATTATTTTTTCCTTTCATTAATGAACTTTTACATACTATTTTAAATTGATATATATATTTAATATTTTTGGGTCGCTTGATAAGGTGGCGACCCCTACAGTAAATATTATATTTTTACCATTTTATATCTATTTTTAGTTTGTCTATCATAAATCTGTATAATGTTAAAAATGATTTGTATAGCCCTAGTTTATAAACTTTTTTCATTATTACTAGTTTCATATTAGAAGCTTTATGTGATACTGTATAAAAAAAGTTTAGGTATTTACAATTTTTCCAATTTGCAAATTCTGTATTTATAAATCTTTTCATCTCTTTATATGTATTTTTAAAGTTTTGTTTATCATATGATAACCTAAATGTTAATGATATTCCAAAATGTAAAAGTGCCATTGAGTCTAGTACTGGTAATAGTTCTGGTTTCTTTTTAGCATATATGTTTTTTACATCTATCATTGCATTTTCAGTTGACTCAATTTGCTCTTTTTTTATTGTTCCCATTATAGAATCTTGCCTTACCATGTAATAATATAAACTATCTTTTATAAAAGTAATTGTTTTAGTTCTTAAATATACTAAGCATAAAAACATCATATCATCTAGTATTCGTGGTGGATTTGGAAGGTTGTCCATTCCCTTTAATATTTCTGCTTTATATAATTTATTCCACAAAGATGTGTTTATAGATAATATTCCTTCTGGATTTACATCCATATCTATTTTCTCGCCTTCATGTTTTGTCATTTCTGTAGAATACACGTGCAAAGTATCTACATCCATTCTATCAAAACCACAAACTGATATATCTGAGTTTTCTTTTTTAGCTGAATTATATAATTTTTCTGCATAATCTAGTGCTATGTAATCATCTGAGTCTGTAAATGCTATATATTCCCCTTTTGCTATTTTTATTCCATCAAATCTACCTTTCCAAACTCCTTCGTTTTGCTTATCTATTATTACAATATTTTTATCTGTATATTTTTCCTTATATTCTTTTAATATAGATAAGCAGTTATCTGGTGAACCATCATTTATGCATATAATTTCTACCCCATCTAGTGTTTGATTTACTAAGCTATCCATACTTCTTCTTAAGTATTTTTCTACTTTGTATACTGGAACTATAATGCTTACTTTTATTTTATTTTCCATTTCTCTTTTCTCCTTTTATTTTTCAATATCATTTTTTGCTTGTAATTCTTTTAGTGCTATATAATGATTTAACTCTTTTACTTTTTCATTTAGTGCAGATATTCTAATATTGTCTATAAATGTTTGCATTAATAAAAATGCTATCATTACTAGAAAAACGAAGTTTACTGGTGCAACAAAACCAAGCTTTAATGCTACCCATTCTACTGCATTTGAAAATATTGCCATTAATACTAATGCTACACTTCCTAACATCCATACTACTGAATTTGTTATTTTCAATTTAGATTGTTTTATTCTTTTTAAACATAATATAAAAGAAAAAATAGATGCTATAATTAATAATATTCGTAATGTTATTGACATTTTATTTTCCTCCTTTTTTCTTTTTTGTTGTAGAACGAATAAATAATATAGAAAATATCATATTAAACATATATTCCATTGCTTTTATTGGTTTTAAATAACTTTCTCCAAATTCTCTATCACTCATTTCTACTTGTACTTCTTTTACATTCATTCCTCTTTTTATCATATATACAATAGTATCTGGCTCTGGGGTTAAACTTGGATTTTTTACAAATTCTTCTATAGCTTGTCCATTATATGCTCTCATTCCTGAAGTTGTATCTTTTATTTTCTTTCCAGTAGTTAATTTAATACATAGTGAAATCAAATTACTTCCCAGCATTCTTAGCGAATGTGGTTTTCTTCTTTCTACAAACCTTGAACCTATTGCAATTTCACAATTACCACTTTCTATTTCATTTACTAAATCTTTTAAATATTTTGCTTGGTGTTGGCCATCTCCATCAAATTGAATAGCTATATCATAATTATTTTGATATGCATATTTCATTCCTACTTGTATTGCTGATGTTAATCCATAATTTATAGGCAATGAAAGCATGTGAAAGTTGTTTCTTTCACATACTTGTTTTGTATTATCTTTTGAACAATCATTTATAACTATATAATCGTAATTGGTATTTGTTTTTATATCTTTTACTGTTTTTTCTATGTTTAATGCTTCGTTATAAGCTGGTATTATTATTAATACTTTCATTTTTACTCCTTATTCATCTATCAATTTCTTCAATGTTAATTTCACTTTTGCTTTTAGCCCTTTTGGAAACAGTTTTAATATTTTATGATATATTTTTCTCTTATTACTCATTTGATTGGTTGAAACTTCTTTTCCTTTAAATAGTTTTTCTTCATCTACATACCACTTTTTAGAAGCTTCTTTTTCTTTGTTAGTTAGCATTATTTCTTGTTTTTTCACTGTTCTAAAATAGTTTATATACTTTTGTATATTTTTATCTATATCAAATTCTAATGCTTTTTCTTGTGCCTTTTTACTCATATTTTCTAAAACTTTGTCATTTTCTAATAAATATTCTACTTTTTCTATATATTTATCTACATTATTTACTTCTTTTATTACAAATGAATTTTCTTTGTCGGTAGCATATTCATCTATTCCAAAAGATTCGGATGCTATTGGAACTGCTCCTGCAGACATTGCTTCTAATGACATTAATCCAAACCCTTCCATTAATGAAGCATCTATAAATATGTCTGTATTAAATAGTATTTTGCTAACTTCTTTTCTATTTAATGGTCCTTTATAAAAATTAATTTTTATATTTTCATTATTGTTTATAGGAAACATTATTTCTCTCATATAAATAACATTTATTTCTATATTATAATTTTTTAAAGTTAATTTCTTCAAAATTTCATTAAGTAAAAAATCTCCTTTTGGGTAGTTGTCTCTAAATACCATTGTTATTTGCTTTATTTTTGATGTTTCTTTTTTGTGATTATATAATAAGTCTATATTAATATTATTTGGTATAACTGCCACTTCTTTTCCAAAATTGATTTCGCATTTTTCTTTTAAAAAGTTTGATATAGCTAGAATATTTTGGCTATTTCTACATGCAAGTTCTGCCCAACTATATATTTCTCCATTGTCAAAACATGGCTCATATCCTTGCATAAAATTGACTGATGGGATATTAAAGTATTTTGCTATTGCTTCGCAAAAGAATATTGTTGGATATATTGTTCCTACTATGCATTTTGGAGAAATAGTTTTAATATTCTTCATGAAAGTTGGTGTGAATATCATTATTTCTTTATATTCATGTATCCTTTCAGTTAAAATATTTGCAAAACATCCATTTATATTTAGATAATTTACAATGTCTACAACCATATGTACTCCACCTGCATTTTGATGTATATCTGGTAAAAAGAATAATACTTCTGGTGATGGTTTTTCTTCTATTTTTAAATTGTTTTTTATATATTCAATTGGGTCATTTTTTACATATTCTTGCATTTTTTTATTATATTCTTCTCCCCAACGCTCAAAGAATATTTTTCTATTATGCTCTAATCTCTTTTGCTTTTCTGGGCTTGTCCCAAATGAAACTTCTGATTTATGATATACATATGTGTCAATTGCAACTTTTGCCTCAAAGCCTTGTTTATGTGCCTTAAATTGATAGTCTGTTTCATCACCATAACCCATACCATATATTTCGTCTAGGTATCCTGTTTTTTCCATACACTTTCTTGAAATCATTAGGCAATTTCCTACAACTGTGCAGGCGTCAAAATTCATTCCTTTAAAGTTTTTGTAAAATAGTTCATTTACTTGCATATAACTATAATTTTCTGGAATGTCATATGATAGGTTTGCTGCATTACTAGAAATTGGGCATATTAGACCTATTCTTTCATTTTCTTCCATATGGCTAATCAGTTTTGGAATTGTATTTTCAGATACTAAGCAATCTGTATTTAATAGCAAAATGTACTCTGCTGTTGTTTTATCCATTCCTTTATTTACATTTTTTATAAAACCTAAGTTTTCTTCATTTTTATATACTTCTATTTTTTCATATTTTTTACTTAAGTTTTCTATACAATTACAAGTTAATTCGTCTGAATTATCATTCATTAAAATTACTTTTCCTATATATTCTTCTGGTGTATTTTTGTATAATGCATATATGCACATTTTTACCCACTCTGGTGAATTATAAATTGGAATTATTATATCACATTTTTTCATATGGCTTTTTTCCTTTCTAAACATTCCATAAAATTTATTATTGCTTTTTATATTTTTTTCTATATATAATAGCATAAATAGTAAGTAATATTGCTATAAATGTATTTACTAAGGCTGGCATTGTATACCTATCTATTGTTGAACCTAACATACTATGTGCTAGAATGTGTAGTAAACTAAATGTATACAAAATTGTTATTATATCTATAATTCTGCAATATTTTTCATTATATCTTTTCTTTGTTACAAATATAGCTGTTATGCTACATATTACTAGAATTGGTAATACTAAATAACTTATTTTCATAGTTATTGCCATTGGCATTTTTAATTTCTTCATTACCCTATTTACATTAACTATTGGTTTATTTACACTTCTGTATTCTTCTGCATATATTTCATATTCTGGTGATAAATAAAATACATTTTCTTTTCCATAATTATATATTTTATATCCTATTGTATCTATTTCTTTTGTAGTTGTTAGGTTTATATTTTTTAAAATTTTTATTTTATTTTCTACAAAATCAATATCATGTATACTTATCGTTGCTAAATAATTTGAAATATATCCTCCTATTATAGCTTTTGGATCTTTTACTAATGAACTTAGTAAAAAGCTAATTGCTTCTTTTGTTGATATTACATTTCCTTTTAAATATATAATTTTATAATTTTCTTTATTAGTATCTATTACCTGATATGATTTATAATCAGATTTATTTTCTAATATTTCTTTTATTTTATTTTTATCTTCTTCAGTTATTTTTGTACTTTCTTCTATTTCTTTAACTGTATCAAAATTTTCCATATCTTGAATATTATAATTTGTCATTCCCCCTAGAATCCCTGATGCAAAAAATCCTGCTGATGTTCTATTTTCTTTAATTGCTACATTATTTTTTTCAAGTATTACATTCCATATTTTTATACTAGCTATCAACATAATAGCACATGTTATAATTGTTGCTAACCTTTGTAGAAAATTTTTTAAATTTACATTTCTTACAAAAGAAATTATACTTGCTATAATTATTGGAAATAATATTGTACCTACATATGGTTGTTTTAGTTGCCATGCTATAGCAGTTAAAATAGCTAGCACTACAGTATATATACTATATTTCATTTTATTTTCTTTAAAGTTTACATCCATCCATTTCCAAGCTAAATAGCATCCTATTATACTAAGTGTCATTCCTACAAATTCTGTAAGTAGTGCATGATAATAACCTATTACCATAGGGTTAAAAACAACCAATAGTAAGAATAAAAATAATAATATATATTTTACTTTTTTATTAAAGTGTTCTTCATTCTTTATGGTATCTTTATATATTAAATAACATCCTAATAACATTAATATATAAAATATAAACATTCCAACTAATAAGCCATTTGTATTTTGTCCAAATAATATGTTAAAAGTTTTTATAAGCATTGGGAATACTGGCCCTCTTGCTACATCCCATGTGCTAAAATCTCCTCCTTTACTTAGTAGGCTTGTTAGCCACAAATAATGTGATGTATCATAAGTTATTACTACCTGATATGTAAAAAATATAGCTGTTATAAATATACAAAAAATTAACATTAATATATTCTTTTTATTTCTCATTTTCTTCTCCATTTTATTTTATTGCTTTGTCTGGTCTTATTCTAATAACTGAAGTATCATGTCTAAAGTTTATATTAAAATAAGGGTCCTCTTTTTCAAAAAATTGTTTCCATTTGTTTTTTAATCTATTTGCATCTTCTTCTAACCTCTTTATTTTTTCGTTTGATGTTTCATATCCTCTTGTTCTTGATTCAAAATGATATGCCTTTGCAAATGGATTCATTACAATTACTTTATTTTTATTTTTTATTTTCAAGCATAAATCTACATCATTATATGCTACTGGGAAGTCTTCATCTAAACCTCCTACTTCTTCATAGTCTTTTTTAGCTAGCATCATCATTGCTCCTGTAACGCTACTAAAGTTTTGAGCTATTATATTTCTTGCCATATAGCCTGGTTCGTTTTCATCTAATTCTAAATTAATATGTCCTGCTATTCCTGTTAAACCTAGTACTACACCTGCATGTTGTACTTTTTTATTTTTATATAGTAGTTTTGCTCCAACAATTCCTACATCTTCTCTTTGGCAATTTCCTAGCATTGTTTCTATCCAGTTTGGTGTTATTATTTGTGTGTCATTATTTAGTAGTACTATATATTCTCCGGTTAGAATTTTGTACGCCTAAGTTATTTAGTTTAGAGTAATTAAAGCCTTTTTCTTTATATTCTATTATTTTAATTTTTTTATTTTTTTCTATTTCTTTATAATAGTCAAATATTTCTTTTGTATCACTATTGTTCTCTACTATTACTATTTCATAGTTGTCATATGTTGTTTTATCTATAATACTATTTATACATCTTTTTAAGTCTTTTTTATGATCTTTATTTAGTATAATTATTGAAACTTTTGGGTTTCCTATTATTTCGTAATTTATCTTATACATTCCTAAAATTTGAGCATGTTCTACTTTTGCTTTTACTCCTATTCTTTCTAAATGTGCTGATATTGCTTTTATTGCTGCCTCATATGCATATGGTTTTGCACTTGCACTTGATGCTACTGAGTCTACATTTATTCTCCAATGATATAGTATTTTAGGTATATGTATAATTTTATTTGCTTGCTCTACTGCTCTTAATATTAAGTCATAGTCTTGACTTCCATCAAATTCTTTTCTAAATCCCCCTAATTTGTCCATTAAGCTTTTTCTAAATATTGAGAAGTGGCAAATATAATTATAGCTCATTAATGTGTCTGGTGCATAATCTTGCTTAAAGTGTGGTCCTATTCTATTTTCTTTTTCTTCTAGCAATTTATCTTCATCTGTATAAATAAATTCCGCTTCTTTATCTTGGTTTATTACTTTTACTATTTCATATAACGAAAATATTGGCAAAATATCATCATGGTCAAGTAATGCCATATAGTCACCGTGTAGCTAGCTTTAATGCTTCATTAGAATTTTCAGATATTCCTTTATTTGCATTTAAAAATTTGTATTTTATTCTTTTATCTAAATTGACTAATGGTTCTACATATTCTCTTTTTTCATTACTTCCATCTGCTAAGCATAATTCCCAGTTTGTATATGTTTGGTTTATTACAGAATCTATTAATTCTTTTAAATATTTTTCTTTTGTGTTGTACATTGGCACAATTATACTTATTTTAGGTTCATACTCAAACTTAGTATTTCTTTGTTTTTTTAGTTCTTCTTCATTTGGCTCATTATTTTGTATCCATAATTTATAGTTCTCTGCTTCTTCTTTTTCAAATTTGTGCTCTTTAAATGAAGAAAAAATTATCTTTTTAATCTTTTTTAATATCTTTTTTATAGTTGTTTTTAATCCATTTTTTTTATAAAATTCTACTACTATACTAACTTTAAGTCTTAAATTCATTTTACTTATTTCCTTCCTAAAAAACTTCTGAACCCTTTTATAACTTTCCATGCACGAGATGTATTATATTCATTTAGCAATATGTTATATTCGTTTTCAATTTCTTCTTTTTCTTTTGCTAATTTTTCATTTTGCTCTTTTAATATTAAAAATTGTTTTGTTAATTCTTTATTATCTGTATTTAATTCTTGCAAATTTACATTATATTTGCTTAGTCTATTTCTATATTTGTTCACTGTTTCTTCATCTAATATTTCTTTTTGTATTTTACTTTCTAGTTTTTCAAAATATGGCGTAAATATAGTTAAATTAAATTTTTCGAGCATATTTTCTTTATTTAGTTTTTGCTCTATTTTACTAACATTATAGTTATATAAATTGTTTATCGCTCTATATAAAATAAACTCTAATGGTACATTTTCGAAATACCATTCTTGATCATAAAATACATATTCATCTTCACAAAATACGTTTTCAAAAGATAGATCTATATATCCATTTTTTACAAATTCCATCTTTTCTTTTATATCTTTTGGTATTTCTATTTTATATTTTTCAAATACATTTTCTCCTTTTGCTACTTCTTTTTGTAATCTTTGTTTTATATATGAATACCAGTTTTCTATTTCTCTATACGCTTCTTCTATGTTTTCTTCTTTTATTTTTGAAACTATTTTTTTGTCTAGCTCTTCTGAGTTTGCAATCTTACTTATTATTTTGTCTTTTTCAACTTTTTCTAAAACTTTAAATCCTAAGTGTTCTAAGTTTTCTATATATTTACTTATATTTTCTATATGCTTTTTTGCTTTTTGAGTTTCTGCATGTTTTTGTACATTTTCTTTTCCCATAATTAATGCTAATTTATATTTATCTTTTCTGAATATATTATAATTTATAAATTTTATATCATTGTTTATTTGTTCATTTGATATTTCTACCAAATATGAATTCGTAAAGTCTGCAAATTTGTTGTTATCACATATTTGTTTCATTACATTTATTTCATTAAATATAATTATGCTTTCTTCATCATAATTTACTGGGTATACAATTTTACTGTGATTTGATTTTGGTAAAAAGTCATCTGTAAAAATTGTATTAGTATTAAAATAGTCTGGTACAGGATAATAGAATTTATAATTTTTAAATTCTGCTTCATTTATAAATTTTTCTAATTCTCTTTTTAAAAGTAAATTTGGCTTTTTCTGTCTTACTTCACTTTCTACTACTTCGAATAGCTTATTATAGTGTTTGTTTTTGGCTCCTGCAAAATATTTGATTCCTAATCTATTATCTATTGCTAATAATATTTTGCCATCTGGTTTTAAGTGTTTTTTTAAGTCTTTTAAGAAATCTGAATATGGCTTATTTCCTTCATATATAGTAGGTGCATATTCATATGTTCCTATTAATGTAATGTAGTCATATTCTCCTTCTAATTTTAATTTTGTAATAGAGCATTTTTCTATATTTATGTTTTTTTCTAATTTTTCCATTATACTATTTTCATTATAAATTTCTAATAAATTGCTATTTTCTTTGAATGGATACCATTTTAATATATTTGTATTATTTGGCATATATTTTCTCCTTTTATTATAATAAACATTATTATAATTTGCCTTATTTTATTTTTATCGTTATATCTCCATCTTTTTCTATATAATTTTGTGTAACCCCTAACTCTTCCATCCATTTTCTTGTTTCTAGTGTTTTCCAAGGTCCAGAGTTTTTACCTGATCCCATGTCATTATCCCATAACCAGTCTGTAGTTGGCCATAGGCATATTTTAGGTGATACTTGTTTATATAGTTCTTGTGTTGCACCTTGCTGTCCATGGTGTGACATTTGTACTACATCACTTTTTAATTTATGTTTTTGATTTTTTAGTAATTTTTCACTTGATTTTACTCCAGTGTCTCCAAGTATGAGTAAACTTTGTTTTCCTGTATTAAATTTTATTACCATACTTTGCTCATTTCCTGGGTTTTCTATTATTTCTGGGTTTCTAATTCCTAAAATTTCTACTTCTATTCCATCTATTTGTATTTTTTCGTTTAAAGTTGGCTCTTTTACTTTTGGTTTTATATTTTCTTCATTTAGTAAGTCTATCAAATAACTTGAAAATTCCGCTCTGGCTTTTTCGTGCTCTTCGTACCATTCTTTTTCATTTAAAGATATATATATATTATCTATTTGAACATTTTCTTTTTTTGCAATTTCTGTAAATGCTGTTACATGGTCATTATGATTATGTGTTAGAAACCAATAGTCTACTTTATTATTATGTTTTGAAATATAATTCATAAGGTTCTCGGTGTCTGCTGATAATCCTCCATCTATTATTATCATCTTATCATTTTTAGTTTTTATTATATATCCCATCATTTGCGTTTTTGCGTGGTTTGACAATTGTGTTAATGTTATTGTTTTTTTATTTATTAGTATGTTTAAAGATAGGAAAATTAATAATATCGCAATTATTAATAATACTACTTTCACAATTTTCTTTGAATTTTTCATTTATTTTTATTCCCCTTTATGTTTAACAAAGTCAAATGCTTTATTTCTATTGTTCTTTTAAAATGCTTATTTTGGTATCTAAATTAACAATTCCTACACAATCTTTACTAGATATAACTTCTACTAATAGTGCTTCATATTTTCTATTTAATACTTCAAGTTCTCCTTTGGCATTTATATGTGTACAACTAAATGATAGTGTATATGGGCCTGGTGCTATTGGAAGTTTTTGTTTAAATTCTGCTATAACTATATCTCCTTTTGCAAATTTTCCTGGATATATCTTTTCTATCATTGAATTTGTTCCTGCAATTTCTATTCCATTAAAGTTTTTTATTGTCATTGTGAATATTGGGTTATCTACTTCTTTATTGAATTTAATTTTAGATTTTAAACAAATAGTTTTCAAATTATCTACTGCATTTAGGTAGTTTCCTTCTTCATCAAATATTCCATAATCTATAACTTCTGCATCTTTATTTCCATATTCTATTAAATTTGGATTTTGATTAAAGTTACTTTTCCAAGTATTTTTGTCTTCTTTTTCGTTTTCTTTTCTAGTTTGTATTTCTTCTTTATTTTTATCTTGGTTTGGCTCTTTATAGTTTCCTGTTATTATTTTTTTATAAAGTTCTACTCCTTCTTTAACATCGCCATCATATGTTTTCTTTCCGTGATTGCAATATTATAGCTCTTGTACAATTTTTTAGTACGTCTGATACATTATGTGTTACAAATAGTATTGTTTTTCCTCTTTTTTTAAATTCTTCAAACTTTTTAAAACATTTTAATTGGAATGCCATATCTCCTACTGATAGAACTTCGTCTACTATTAAAATATCTGGGTCTACATTTATTGCACATGCAAATGCGAGCCTTGCAAACATACCAGATGAATATGTTTTTACTGGTTGATATAGATGCTGCCCTATATCTGCAAAGTCTATTATTTCTTGCTTTTTACTTTCTATTTCTTCTTTCGAAAGTCCCATTACTTGTGCATGCTCAAATATATTTTCTTCCCCTGTAAGTTCCATGTTAAAGGCGGTTCCTAGTTCTAATAGTGAACTTATTTTTCCATTTATTTTCAAGTTTCCGAGAAGTAGGAACTGTAACACCTGTTATTATTTTTAAAAGTGTTGATTTTCCTGCTCCATTTCTTCCTAGTATTCCCAGTATTTCGCCTTTTTTTACTTCTAAATTTAAACCTTCTAGTGCATTAAAGTTTGTATGGTTATTATATTTGGGAATTATCATTTCTAATAGTCTTGACTTTTTTCCTTTATACATTTTATAACTTTTAGTTAAGTTTTCAATTTCTATAATATTTTCCATTTTTACCTTCTTTTCTATTTTGTTTGATACTATAATTCTATATGTAGGGGCGATTATTAATCGCCCGTTCTTCGAAGATTTTGCTTAATAACTTATATCTAATTATTTTTATAAATTTTGGTATACTTTGGTATTCCCATGAAGCACGGGCGATTGCTAATCGCCCCTACATCATTGTTCATTAACTTTGCCTTGTTTAAGTTTCTGATGGTAACACATATTTCCCCAAGTTCATTTCTTCCGTGATAAGATATGTCCTGCACTGGGTTTGTCACATTATTAAAGTACATCTGCAAAATCTTTTTTGTTTCTTTTGAATATGCTATTTCCCCATATAAATAAAATTATTGTTATTACCCAAAATATTATTGTATATATTCCATTGCTACCTGTTATTATATTTGTCTCATTTATAAATACTTGCCTCATTCCTGTTACTAAATAAGTAAATGGCATACATTGTATTAGTTTTAATATTGTGTTATGCTCTGCAAGCATACTTAAGTTCCATATGATTGGTGTAAACCAGAAAAATAGTTGCATTGCTATTCCTAATAAATTTGCGAAGTCTGGTATTATTGTTGTTATTGCTGATGTGAACCTTGTAAAAGCTATAACAAAACAGTACATTGCAAATATTATATATATTAGTGTTAATATATTTGGTGGACGTTTAAAAAATATACATACTCCTACTGAAACTAAGAATAAAAATATTCCTACAAAACTTGATGCAACTATTGATATGTTTGGTATTATATCTACTGGAAATACTACTTTTTTTACTAAATAACTATATGCTCTTATTGAACCACTTGCACTCATTATCATATCATTTAATGTTTGCCACATTGCCATTGCTGGTATAAACCATACTGCATATTGGTAGTCTCCACTACTTCTAGTTTCTAATATACTTTCAAATACAATTACGTATGTTATCATAAATACAAATGGTTGTAAAAAACCCCATATTGCACCTAAGCTTGTACTTGCAAATCTATTTTTAAAATCACTTTTTCCTAATTGCCATACCATTTTTTTGTTTTTCCATAATGTTTTTATATATTCCATTAAATTTCTTCTCCTATATATTTTTTTCTTTTTAAACTAGGCTTATTGTATATTTATTTGCCTTATTTGTCAAGGTTTTGGAGGTATAAAAACAAAAGTGGGCGATTATTAATCACCCCTACATTTTTTAATCATTTTCTTATATTTTTATTGTTTTATTATTTTTTCTTTAAAACTCTTGCCTACTTCTAATTTTGGCATTCCTAATATTTCTAATACAGTGGCTGATATATCTGCATAGGTATCTCTTATTCCTACATTTACATCTTCTTTTATTTCTTTTCCATATACAAGCATCGGTATATATTCTCTTGAGTGGTCTGTGCTTGGAGTTGTTGGGTCGTTTCCGTGGTCAGCAGTTATTATTAGCATATCAGTTTCTTTCATATTTTTCATTATTTCTGGTAGTTTGCTGTCAAAGTATTCTAGTGCTTTTGAGTAGCCTTCTACGTCGTTTCTGTGTCCATATAACATGTCGGTGTCTACTAGGTTTGTAAATATTAGTCCTTCTGTGTCTTTCTTTATTTCGTGTATTGTTTTTTCTATTCCGTCTTTATTTCCTTGTGTATGATAGTTACTTGTTATTCCTCTTAGGCTGAATAGGTCTTCTATTTTTCCTATTGAAATTACTTTTTTTCCATTTTGGCTAATTATGTCTAACATTGTTTTTCCAAATGTGTTACTTTCAAAGTCTTTTCTGTTATATGTTCTGATAAAGTTTTTGCTTGTTGTTCCTATGAATGGCCTTGCTATTACTGTTCCTACATTGTATTGTGGTTTATTTAGCATTTGTCTTGCTATTTTGCATATTTTATATAATTCTTCTACTGGTATTACATCTTCATGTGCTGCTATTTGGAATACACTGTCTGCTGATGTGTATATTATTGGATAGCCTGTTTTTATGTGCTCTTCGCCATATCGTTTTAGTATTTCTGTTCCTGAGCCTACTTCGTTACATAGTATGCCTTTAATTCCTGTTTTTTCTTTAAATTCTTGTATCATTTCTTGTGGAAATGCTTGTGGGTAGGTTGTAAAACCGGGGAGTTGTAATGTGCCCTGATATTTCCCAGTGGCCTACTGGGCTGTTTTTTCCTACTGATTTTTCTGCTAGTTTTCCGTATGCACCAATTGTTTTTTCTTCTTTTTCTGGTATGCCTATGCCTTCTATGTTATATAGTCCTAGTTTTTTCATGTTTGGAATTTGTGACTTACATTTTTCGTATATTCCTTTTAGGGTGTTACTTCCTTCGTCTCCATATTTGTTTGCATCGGGAAGTTCTCCTACTCCGAAGCCGTCTAGTACTATTATTATTGCTCTTTTTATCATTTTTTCCTCGTATAATCAATTCTATAGAAATATTAATCTATTTAATTGATTAATCCCTTTCTTTTAAATTTTTGATATATTATACTTCACGATGTATAATATACATAATACACTGTGGATTTGTTTCTATTTTTTTACAGCCAT
>JAAVYV010000032.1 GCA_022791325.1 Clostridia bacterium | reverse complement strand
GGCATTGCCATTTTTCTTTGTAGTTGCTTTTCCACCTAAAATCCTATTACATTTAGGACATTTTAACTTTTGCAAATATAAATAAGTTAGTGTTCTTTGGTAGCTCCTAGAGTTTTTCTTTTTCTGTACTTTACAATCTGCCCACATTTCTTTTGAGATAATAGGTTCTACTACATTTTCATAGTAAGTAGGGTGTTTAGTTTTCTTGCCATGAACAAAATCGCCTTTATATATTTCATTTTCTAAAATACCCATAATTGTTGAATCTCGCCAGTTATCTTTTCCTAACACTTTTTCTTTATTGAATAAGTTGCTAATTCTTTGATAAGAGTAACCATTATAATATAAATCAAATATTCTAATTACAATATCTTTAGTAGAATAATCAACTACCAATTTTTTATTTTCTCTTTTATATCCCAATGGTGCAACGTGAGGAATATGTCCATTTTTTATTGCACCTGCTAAACCTATTTTAGTTCTTTCGCTAGTTCTTTCAATTTCGTTTTGACTAACACTCATTAAAAGTCTCGAAATCATCTTGCCGTTTGCACTTGTAGTATTTATTTCATCATTAGCACAATCAATATATGCATTATTTTCATCTAAAAAGGTTATTAGTTTTTCCCAGTCAAATATACTTCTGGTTATTCTGTCTAGTTTTAGAGCAACGATAGTATTTATCTTTTTAGCTTTAATATCTCTTTTTAGTCTTTCAAACTCTGGTCTATAATTACCAGTTTTTGCACTTATTCCAGCATCTTCATAATAGTCTACTATCTCATAACCTTTAAACTTACAAAAAGTTTCTAATCTTTCTCTTTGTTCTGGTAAACTAAATCCGTTCCCTAGCTTGATCTTCGGTGGAAACTCTTAAATACAACCCACACTTTTTCTTTTCTTCGTTCAATTTTCAAACCTCCTATAAAATAAACAAAAAGAGACATCAAAGTACAATACGAGTACTAATGACATCTCTTAAATTCATTTATCATAAACTAAAATATAATAATGCAATATAATATAATTTTTTCAAAGTACTCATAGACATATAACTTTTGACGAACAGCTATATGTAATTAATTGCCTATATTATATCACGATTTTAAGGAATGTCAAATATTTACAATTATATATTTTTCAAATTATAAATGGCAATAATAAATTTCCGGTTTATTATGCACATATTTCACTTAAGATTTCGTTGGTGCTCTTATAATTAAACATAGCTCTTGGATAATTATTTATCCAATCTTCTATTCTTTGTATGAATTCTTTTGATATTGGCGTTATATCAATTCCCTTAGGTATAAATCTTCTTATTAATCTATTTGCATTTTCATTACTTCCTCGCTCTCCTGAACGATATGGATGTGCATAATACACTTGTGTTCTTGGCATCTTTCTTCTGTTATCATAGGATTTTTCTAAAGATTTCCAATTCCTAAATTCTCCACCATTATCAAATGTTATTGTTTTAAATTTACTATAAAATATTCCTTTATACTTTCTTTCTATTAAGTCTAATGCTTGTGCTACATATTCAGCTTTTTTTCCTGGTATTTTCACTATTATTTCTTCTCTTGTTTTTCTTTCTGTTAATGTCAATAGCACTGATCCTCTTTTTTTAGTTCCTATTACTAAATCCCCTTCCCAATGTCCATATATTTCTCTTGTATTTGCTTCTTCTGGGCGATAGTCTATACTCTTTTCTGGGGGTACTTTTTCACATATTGTTTTATCTTTATTCTTATCCTTGTACTCCTTTTTATATATCATATCTGTTGGTTTTATATCATAAATATCACCTGCATATATATTATTTCTTATTGTTCTAGCACACATTGTTGTTTTAAAATTCATTTTCTTTATATTTTTAGCTATTGCTTCGGGTGATGTTTTATCCTCTTTAATTGATTTTTCAACATATTCTTTTAATTCATAATCATTATCTATTTTTAATTTAGGTCCCTTAGCTTTTAAATAATATTCATATTTTTGTTGTGCTACATCTGCACTATATACCCATATTTCTATTAATTCTGTTGTTAGATTTTTTACTAATCCTCTTTTTATTTCATTTCTTATTGTTTTTTCATTTCTATCTAAAAGTCCAGCAATTTCAACCTTTGTACGTTTATCTCTGTTCCACCATCTTTCAATAGATAACCTTTCACTATAATCTAAGTGTTTACCTTTTCTTTCTTTTGTGGTATTATTTTTATGACACATAATTATTCGTTCCTTTCAATGTTAGTTTGGTCACCAACATTGTATCATAAGTTTAATTATGTGTCTTTTTATTTATCCAAAAACGGTAATTTAATTTTACCATTTATAATATATTTTTCAAATATTCTTCTAACTCTGATAATTTAATCTTTTTAGTCAAGTTAGTAATATAAACATCATTAGAATAATTAAAAACTAAAAAAGTAATATTTTTAATAATCACTCTATGTGGCTCAATATATGTAAGATTAGTTTTCTCTAATTTTCTAATGCTACCATTGATAAAAGTAGGAGATACTTTAGAAAACTCACATATAAATTCAAGCCTTTGTTTTAGACATTCCTCAAATTCTAGTTCTTTCTTAATTATCTTAACCATAAAAATAATCCTCCTTTCTGTTGGAAGATTTTTTTGCAAACAAAAAAATCAACCATTTTACTGATTGATTTTCATATCTATCTATTCTATAAAGTTCGAACAGATACGTCGTTGGAGCTGACAACGGGAATCGAACCCGTGACCTCTACCTTACCAAGGTAGTGCTCTACCTACTGAGCTATGACAGCGTATTTTTACAATATATATTATATCGGGCACGGTGCACCGTGCCCTTATATATCTATAATTTATTTTTATACATTTATAATTCACTTACATTTAAATTTGCTGTTGCTTTTTTTCTTATTCTTTGTATTGCATTGTCTATAGATTTTACTGGTGTGTCTAACTTTTCGGCTATTTGTATATAGCTTTCTCCTTGCATGTATCTATTCAATACTTGCTTTTCAAAATTACTTAGTGATTTGTCTATTGCTATTTCTACTGATTTATAGTATTCTTGCTTTGTTATTGTTTCTAGAGGATCTTCTATTTGATGTGAGTTGAATGTATCAAATAAACTTGTTTCTTCGTCATTTTCATATGCGGATTCATTTAATGATAAATATGAATTAAGTGGCATATGTTTTTGCCTATTAGATGATTTTATTGCTGTTATTAGTTGCCTTTCTATACACATATTGGCAAATGTTTTAAATGAATTTTGCTTATCCCCACTATAACTTTTTATTGCTTTATATAAGCCTATTAGACCTTCTTGTACTATGTCTTCTTTTTCTGCCCCAATTATAAAATATTTGCTAACTTTCATATTAACAAGTTCTTTATATTTATTTATTAAGTATTCAAGCGCATTTTTATCCCCAGACTTAGAAGCTCTAATTAAGCCTTCATCACTCATTTCTTTGTAATTATTATTTAATGAATAAAACATATTGCTTTCTTTCATATAAGTTTATTCCTCCTAAGATGTTCATTTCTTGCATTATATCTATCAAATCTTAGAATGTCAAGAGGTTTTGCATTTTTTATTAGTATTTTTTAACAAAACATGTAATTCCAAATTTACAGCATTCTATTTAATGTATGGGCAATTATTAATCTAATTTTGTAATTTATTTATCGACTTTGTTATTTTATCCATACTACCTCATATTATAATTTTATTTTTTGCTATAATTTGTAATTTTTTCTTTAAAATATATTAGCTCTACTTGTTTTTACTTAATTATTGTTGTATATTAAGTATTGATAATAATTTTGTGCTCCTTTAAGGAGCACAACACATATGGATAGGAGTCTTTTATATGGCATTTGATGGAATTGTTACAAAACAAGTTGTTTTAGAATTAAAAAATACACTTATTGGTGGAAAGATTAATAAAGTTTTTGAGCCTAATAAAAATGAAATTATTTTGGGCATTTATTGTAATGGGAAAAATTATGCTTTGAATATTTCTATTTCTTCTAATAATTATAGAATGAATTTGACTACTAACAGCAAACCTAACCCTTTAAATGCCCCTAATTTTTGTATGTTACTTAGAAAGCATTTGGTTGGTAGCCGTATAACTAATATTTATAGTAATTGTTTGGAGAGAATTGTGTTTATTGATTTAGAAAACTACAATGAACTTAATGATTTAGTTAGTAAAAAGTTAGTAGTTGAACTTATGGGGAAACATAGTAATGTTATTTTACTTAATAATAAAAACATTATTATTGATGGACTTAGACATTTAGATAGTTTTTCTAATTCTTGTAGAGATATTCTTCCTGCTCATGAATATATAAACCCTCCTGCTGATAAGCTAGATATTTGTAAAATAGATTTAGATACCTTTATCAATTTAGTAAAAAGCGAGAAACTTTCTAATATTATTCCTAATAGCTTTAGTGGAATTAGTAAGACCTTTATTTTAAGTACTTTAGATATTTTAAAAATTTCTGATACTGATTATTCTAATATAGATTTAACTAATTTATATAATTATATAAAAAATATTATAGATAATTTAGGAACTGAAAATGTTATAGTTGTTTCTATAAATGATAAAGATTATACTATTGTTAATAAGGCGAATTATATTGCTTACATGGGTCGCCCCTTTAGTAGCGATTCCTACAATAAAGCAATTATTCATATTCCAAATAAGCAATTTGTTGCTAATACAGACGAACAATGCTCGCCCCTACAAAATAATATGCTTCAGACCAATTTCTTTTTAGATGATTTTTATAATCAAAAGGAAAACAATGAGATTTTAGTAAATTACAAAAATAGCCTTTTAAAATTGGTTCTTTCAGCACTAAAAAAAATAACTAAAAAAGTTAATAATATAAATTTGAAACTTAAAGAATGTGAAAGTATGGATACTTATAGGGTATATGGTGAACTTATTACTTCTAACCTTTATAGAATTAACAATAGTATGAATGTTTCTTCTATTATTTTAGAGAACTATTATGATAATAATAATTTAATGCAAATTCCTTTAGATAAAAGTATTTCGCCTTCATATAATGCTAAAAAATATTTTAAAAAGTATAATAAATTAAAAAATACATTAGAAATTGTGAGTAAACAAAAAGCTGATGCTACTAAAGAATTAGATTATTTAGAGAGTATAATATATGAACTTGAAAGTGCTACTTCTACTCTTGAACTTGAAGAAATTGATTTAGAAATTTCCGAAAATGTTTTATTTAAGAATACTAAAAATAATTCTAATGTTAAAAAGAATAAAGTTAATAAGCGAAAAGTTCATGACGAGTATGAGCCTATTACATATAATGTTGATGGTTTTACTTTATATGTTGGTAAAAATAATAAGCAGAATGATTATATAACTACTAAACTTGGCAAAAATGAAGATTTGTGGTTTCATACTAAAGATATTAGAGGAAGCCATTGTTTATTAAAATGTAATGGAGAAAATGTAAAGGAACATACTATTATTGCTTGTGCTGAAATTACTGCTTTTCATAGTAAGGCTAAACTTTCTTCTAATGTTCCAGTTGATTATTGCTTTATTAAAAATGTAAAAAAACCTTCTGGTAGCAAGCCTGGAATGGTTGTTTATACTAATAATAAAACTTTGTATGTTAATCCTAAAGAAATTTAGAATATTAAATTTGAAATTGATTAAATAAATATTTTTTAGTATACCTTTGTGGCTTAGGGGCGATGCCACCATCGCCCCTACATTTTAAATTGATTTTGTGTCAATTCTTTTCGCAATATATATAAATGGTGTGTCTAAAACTGCTACTACTAATTTTACAAGATATGTTACTATAGTTAAATTTATTATAACTTTCCATGAATAAATTCCTACAAATGCTATAAGAGTAAATAATATACTATCAATTAATTGACTTATCATTGTTGATCCATTATTTCTTACCCATAAAAATTTGTCTTCTGGAAGTTTATTTTTTATTATATCATATAGATATGTATCTAATGTATTACTTACTACATATGTTACCACACTTGCAAAACAAAACCTTGGCATAAAACTAAATATTGTATGCATAGAGTCATTTACTATGTCTTGTTCATTTGGTATAAACAATAAGTCTATTTGTGTTAAAAGTGTAAATATTAACATAGAGAAAAATCCTATTTTAACTGCTTTTCTTGCTTCTTGCCCTCCATAAATTTCACTTAGTATATCAGTTGCTAAAAATACTGTACTATATACAACATTTCCTAAAGTTACTGATATTCCAAACATGTCTATACATTTTGTTGCTTCAATATTGGCAATAATGGTTGATATTGCTACCCATACAAATAGCCCTGTTTTTTTAAATACTTTATATGCTATTATGATTCCAATAAAATTAATAAGAATTGATACTATAAATAATATTTCATTCATGATTTTCTCCATTTATTTAATATGATATAATTATTTCTATTTATAAATATATTCTATTCCTATTATTACTTCATTTTCCACCATAAATTCTATTGATGTATTTCCTTTTGTATATGTATATTTGTTTCCTTCATTTTTAAAGTTATTTCCATATACTTGTACCATCTTATCATATGAGTCTGTTATTTTTGCTCCTTCTGTTGTTGATACTCCTTCATCAATAAAGTAAATTGATGTTATTTTATCTTTTTCGCCTGTGGTTATTTCGTAATTTTCGTATGTATATTTTTTGTCTAATCCATCAAATGCACAACTTGCTACTTCTGAATATTGTAGTTCTTGTCCACATTTTTCTCTTGAAAATACTTCTCCTAATTTTATTTCTTTATTATTTACTTTTAGTGCATATGCTTCTTGTGTTTCTTTTTTTTCTGTTTTTTGTACATCTGCTGAATTTCCTCTTGTTAGCATATATACACTAACTCCTACTATTACAATTAATATTATTGCTATAATTATTCCTATTACTTTTTTGTTCATTTTTTTCATCCTTTCTTTTGCTTTTTTATATTTATATCATTGTTTTTTTATATATGCAAGACTTAGTTAGTAGTTTTATAAATTATTATTTTGTTTTATGTATATTTCTAGTTTACAAAAGATTTATTTATTATAATTTGAAATTATTTTATTGCTTCTTTATATATTTCTAACTTTTCATTATATATTTTGCTTATTTCTTCATTTTCTCTATAATCTGTTAGTTCATAATTTTCTTTAAGTATTTTTGAGAAATACTTTGATAGTTTTGTTGCTCCATCTAAGTTTAAGTGTAAACCTCCATCATATGTATCTGTGCTATAATCTATTCCTATTTCTTCTACATTTTCCTTAAAGTTGTAATAATCTAAATTATTTTCTTTTGCGTATTTTTGTATTTGTTCTTCATATTCATCATACCAATATGGATATACGCTTGGCGCTTTTATTAGTACTAATTTAATACTATTTTCTTTGCATAATTTAGTTATCTTATTTAAATAGTCATAACAATTTTGCTCAAATTCATAACTTGAAAGTCTTCTTTTCGTTGGCAGGCTTTCTACTGGTTTTATATTCTTATTTATTAAAAATCCATTATGCATGCTATTTTTGTTTTTAAATAAATATTCAAAATCTTCATTTGTTAATTTATCAAACCTTGAGTGATATCTAAGTAATGGTATTACATATGACAAAAAATCTTCCTCTTTTGTCATCGATGCTTTTATTATATCTATTTTTTCTTTTGACCATTTCATTTTATCTATTGCTAACCTATTATATGCTTCACTAACTGGCTTACTATACCTCATTGAGTTTACATTAAATACTACTACTTTTGGTGTTTCGTATTTTAAAGTTTCTTTTAGTATATAGTAGCTTTGCCATATTAGTTGTTGCGAGTTTCCTCTTACATATGAGGCTATTCCTTCTTCTTCATATAATACCATTGGTGAAAAGTTAGCATATACCTCACAGTCACCTATAAATATTACTTCGTGATTTTTTTCTTCATCGTAGTATTCATATGTCATATTTCCTTCTACTAGGTTAGTCATATATTTGGGCGAAAGTAGTTTGTTTAAAAATATGAATATTAATATGAATATTATAATTACTATTATTGGTTTTAAATATTTCATTTTTTCTCGTATAATCAATTCTATAGAAATATTAATCTATTTAATTGATTAATCCCTTTCTTTTAAATTTTTGATATATTATACTTCACGATGTATAATATACATAATACACTGTGGATTTGTTTCTATTTTTTTACAG